>JAHEDS010000152.1 GCA_024641135.1 Flavobacteriales bacterium | reverse complement strand
TATTGTGTTCTTAAATTTAAAGTAACCCAAGATGGAGAATAAGGATTTCCATTATTATCTGAAGCATAGATATATTTTTTTTCAATTTCAGAAGGAGCTAATTGATTATATGATAGTTCGCCGTTGTAATTGGCAAATACATCTATTTTAAAGGTTTTATCGTTCCAAATCAAATGGGTATTCCCAAAATTTGGGGCAGCATGACGCAATGGTGTTTTTTCACCATTATCGTCTTCTTCTGAACCGCCAACAACACTATACTGTGAAGTTAGCTTTAATTGCTTATTAAAACGAATTTCCATGCCAGCTTCAAAACCATGAATCCATGCATTTGCAGCATTCTGCATAGCCTGAACATTACTCATTTCACCATCGTACACGATTTCTGTGGCTCCATTTAAATTATAATCTCTTCGCACCAAAGCATTATCTAAATAAGTGTAATAGGTGTTAAAATCAAAAATAACAGAATTATCAAAATTAAGCATGACTCCTATATCGCCGCCATAAGCATATTCTGGTTTTAAATTATTGTTTGGAACGACTACCGAACCAGGCTCCGAGTCAAACACCTTTCCAATGTCATCTATATTAGGCGCTCTAAAAGCTGAAGACGCATTAGCTTTCCATTGTAAAATTGAATTGGGGGACCAGCTTATACCCGCAGTTCCTGTAAATGCCCCTGCAGAATTTTTTGAGGTTTCAAATGGCAAATTCAAATAGGCATTATTTTCTTCAAAACTTGCCCGTGATAACACTTGATTATACCTCAACCCAGATTGAAATACAAATTTGGGATTAGGCTTATATTTTATACTTGAATATATCGCTGCCGATTGCCAATCGGCGCCATTAGGATATCTGGATACCGTTTGTATAACTGTTTGAGTACTTATATTTTCTTCAATACCCTGAGACTTCACTTTATTAAAAACATACTCCAACCCGTAGAAGAAATGGGTTTTTGAACTTAACTTTTTTTCTAAATCTAAATTAAAAGAATACGCGTCTACCGCCTCTTCCCGCATGTTTCTTATGTTAGACTGGAAATCTCTGTCTACACGACTTTCTTGAAAATTCTGATAAGCTATTGTCATCTTTACCTTATCATATAAGTTAGACAAACTACTTAATTTAGTTATCTGAGCATTTGCCATAAACCATTGTTGAGGCCCATAATACCATTCTGCCGAGCGCAAATTAGCCCCTTTATAACGAATTAAACGGTCGTATCGAGGTACGTTGGAAGTGGTTGTATAATACAATCCCAAATCAAAACTTAAACTGTTGTAAGGTTCAAACCTAACTTTTTGCATGAAATTAAACTGGTCGTATCCCGATTGCCGTTGCAGTAAAGGATTGCTATTATCAATAAGAACATCTTCTCCATTAATTCTTGCAACAAACTGATTCCTGAGATAGTCACTAGGTCCATGGCTTCCCATTCTTAAATCATTAAAATTCGTATAACTGGCATTCGTTAAAAACGCCCACTCTTTAAGTCCTATATTAAAATCTAAATGACCCGTTTTTTCATCACTGGCTGTCGCATATCTTACCATTGTATTGGTATAAACTTCCAATGAATCTGTATAAGATAATTTTGGCTTTTGAGTGTAAAAACTCATAACACCTCCTATAGCATCGCTACCATAAATTATAGACCCAGCACCTAATGTAACTTCAACATTTTTTAAACTTAAAGGGTCGATTGAAATAACATTTTGCAGATTACCTCCCCTAAAAATAGCATTATTCATTCTAATTCCATCAACTGTAATAAGTAATCTGTTAGTTGAAAAACCTCTAATCATAGGGCTTCCTCCACCAAACTGACTTTTCTGAATATATACTTGCCCAGTTGATTCTAATAAATCCGCACTCGTTTGTGGATTTATTAACTCAATACTTTGAGCATTTACATTTAATATTTTTTGAGGTATGTCTCTTTTTTGCTGCTCAAAATTCGAGGCCGAAATGACTATTTCGTTTAAATCCTGAGTCATTCCTTCTAAATAAACCACGCTTACCTTTTCAATTTGAGCCTTTTCGAGTTTTTTTATCATATGTGTTATATGCTGAAAATACAGAATTTCGTTTGAGTTAAATTCGTTTATCGAGGCCTCTCCATTTAAATTAGTAATGGCGCTTTTCGATTTATCAGCATTGTAAATAACAACCCCAGAAATTGGTTCTTCTGTGATGATATCCAGCACTTTCACCTGCTGTGCATGAAGACACATACTTAATAAAAAAAATATAATAACTGTGTAATTTAACTTCATGTTTAATTAAAAACCTGATTTAAGATTTGTAATGATTTTAGCTTTTTAAAATCTCCCAAATGCAATTCATAATAAAGCAATATTATATTCAAAAAAGAATACCGCTGTTTTGTACTTAATTTTATGTTTGATAATGCATCAAAATTTGTGCCTAACAACTGTTTTAAAATGATTAAATTTTCACCTGAAACCACATAATCCCCAACTTGTTTTGTTTCAAATTTTCCGGCCTGCAAATTAAAGAAGGCATGTTCTAAATGAATTTTTTCAGGATAAAACCCAAGATATTTTGTGAGGTTAAGTAAAAAAAGCAAATGAAAATTTGAGCATTCTGAATGATTATCCAACCATAGAAGCGTGGTTTCTATATAACTAAAAAGCGTGTCGTTTTGTTCTTCTTCCTTTAAAGTATTAGAAAGGACTTCTGATAGAAACATTACAATGGCACTTTTTAAAATATGAGTATGTAGGCTACCATATAAATGATTTATTTTAGCTTCTTTAATCGTGTGTAATGATCTGTTCTGGTTGTAAACTATGACCAATTGAAGTTGTGAAAGTAATTGAAAATAGGCGGTTTTTGTTAAGCCTTTTTTACTTTTTAAAACACCTCGTAATAAAAAACTCAAAACGCCGAATTGTTGCGTATAACATTTTACAATTAAATCGTTATCACGATACCTTAATTTAGATAGTACAATGGCATTAGTAGTAATTATCATTATCTAACTACCATTAACTTTAAAACTCTAGTTTCAAAAGTATCTAAATCGGAAAGCATTACAAGATAGACCCCAGACGCAACAACATTATTTGCAAGATTTTTTCCATTCCAATAAGCAGTTCCTCCATCTATTTCAAGATTATAACCGTTATATCGTGCGTTTGTTTTTGATTGGGCCTCAGCTACAAGATTTCCTTCTATATCAGTAATTTTAATATTAACGTTTTCGGAAATGTCCTTTATTTTTACCTTTTCTTCTACAATATTAAAGTTTGGACGTACTGGGTTAGGATAAGCAAAAGCCTTTATTAAATTATCTTGAGGATTGGATCCGCCTGAAAGGAAAGAAACCAGTCCATT
>JAHEDS010000151.1 GCA_024641135.1 Flavobacteriales bacterium | reverse complement strand
CCATAAAAATTATCGCGATACACTTCTTCCCATTCAAGAAACTCATCATTTTTTATTTTATTTTTAAACTCTTGAGCAGACAAAAAGTAGTAATCTTTACCATGTATTTCTTCACCACGTTTTTCACGCGATGTTGCTGAAATAGAAAATTCTAAATTTAAATCATCAATACCTAATAAATGCCTTACAATGGTTGTTTTTCCTGAACCCGAAGGAGCAGAAAACACAATAAGTTTGCCTTTACTCATTATAAAACATTTAGAAGTTGTTCCTTAATTTTTTCAAGTTCATCTTTCATCTGAACCACTAACTGTTGCATGGGAGCGTAGTTGCTTTTAGACCCAATAGTATTTATTTCCCTGCCCATTTCCTGACTAATAAAACCTAATTTTTTACCATTAGAATCTTCAGAATTAAGCGCTTCAATAAAATAAGATAAATGGTTTTTTAAGCGTACTTTTTCTTCAGTAATATCAAATTTTTCGATGTAATAAACCAACTCTTGTTCAAATCGGTTTTCATCATATTTTTCTCTTAATTCTTCAACTCCTTTTTTCAAACGTTCTCTAACGCCTTCAATGCGATCGGGATCCATAGCAATGACTTGCTTTAATAAATCTTCTATAATAGATACACGGTTTTTAAAGTCTGTTTCAAGGACTTTTCCTTCATCTAATCTATAGTTATTAATCAGCTCAATTGCAGCGTTAATTTCATCTTCAATAGCCTTCCATTCTGTTTCGTCAATTTCTTCACGAACCGTATTTAAAGCATCAGGAAATCTAACGGCCATTTTTAGAAGCTCAAGATCATTACCATCAACAATATGCTTTAATTGATGCATATATTGCTTTACAACCGGCTCATTTATTTGAGTAGAAGTGTCTTCAGCAGTCATTTCAACATAAATTGAAAAATCTATTTTACCACGCTCTAATTTGTCAGCCAAAAGCTTTCTAATATCTAACTCTTTTTCTCTATAAATAGAGGGCATCCTGGCATTTAAATCAAGATTTTTACTATTTAAAGATTTAAGCTCGATACTTATTTTTTTTGTAGGTAATTGTAATATAGATTTTCCGTAACCGGTCATTGAATAGATCATACGCTTTTATATAAAGTTGTACAAAGGTAATTAAAACCATAAGTTTAGAAAACATCAATTATTTACTTTTGATTTTTATCTAATCGACTCCTTATAATCAGCTTTATTAATTAGAAATAGGCGTAGCAATAATAAAAAAAAGGAATATGTATTACATATTCCTTTTTTCTCACATAATATGGGTTTGGGAAAAGCCCAATTACAAAATCAAAATAACAATTATTTTAACTTTAAAACCATGACGTTTGTTAGGTTTTTAAAATTTTATATAGAATTTCTTCTGTTTTTGCAGAAAAGTTAAATCCTAAAAAATGTTTTATTTTAAAATTTACCGATAACATTAAGGTACATATTTAAGGCTGATATTGTTAATAAATATCCTAAATCGTTAAGGTTATAATAACTTAAAAATGTAATTTCGTTCGCTAAATAAATATTAAATGACAGTGACGGAATTCGCGCCAATTATTGAAGTTATTGAGGAGGCTTACGAAATACCACATTTAAATGCCACAAGAAAAATTTCGGCATTATTACCATACGATTACCACGATACAGATAAGCACTATCCGGTTTTATATCTGCAAGACGGACAAAATCTATTCAATCCAATGGCGCCCTATGGCGATTGGGCTATTGATAAATCGATGACCAAACTTGCTGAAGAAGGATTAAGTGATATGATTATTATTGCCATTGACCATGGAGAACAAGAACGTATCGTTGAATACCTGCCTTATTATCATCCGCGTTTTGGAGAAGGAAAAGGTAATTTCTACATTCAGTTTATGATTGAAAAATTAATTCCTTATATTAATAAGAAATATAGAACACTAACAGATTTTGAACATACAGGAATTGGTGGTAGCTCTATGGGCGGATTAATAAGTTTGCATGCAGGTTTATCTAATCCTGGTGTTTTTGGTAAAATGATGATTTTTTCGCCAAGTTTATGGATTTCAAAAACAATTTTTAATAGTACTAAATCTTTTAAACCGCTACAAGAATCAAAAATCTATTTATATGCTGGTGGCCAGGAAAGTTTGGAGCATTTGCCTAATGCTCAAAAATTAGAAGCAATTATCAGAAAGAAAATGGTAAAGGGGCACAATATCGATTTTCATTTTTCAGTTAATGAATTCGGGAATCATTCTGAGGTACATTGGCGTGAAGAATTTCCAAAAGCGGTAAAATGGCTTTTTTTTAATAAGTAAATATGAACTACAAACACATAAAACATATTGATAAAGATAAGGACCTAATAGTTCCTTGTAGAAAAGGAGAATTAGAATCTTTAAAAAAATTAATCACATTAGAAACTATTGATTTTGAAGGGGAGTTTTCAACAAGTCAACTTTTTTTTGGAGAGAAAGGCAATAGAATTTATGCTTTAGGATTAGGAGAAAAAAAAGAAGCTGTGAAAATTGGTGAAGCTTTCAGAAAGTTTTGTTTTGACAATAAAAAAAACTGGAAGGAGTCCATTCAAATTGAAGCTGAGAATTTATCTCTTGACGAAGTAAAAAAGGCTTCAATTGGCCTTGAAATGGCTACTTATGAAATAGGACAATTCAAATCTAAAAAAGAAGAAAAGAGTAATCTTACCATTGAATTTGCAACTTCTAAAGACATTTCAAAAGTTTTAAATGATTGTAAGCAGACTGGTGAAACCATCAATAGAATTAAAACACTCATTGATGCCCCTGCTAATCAAAAAACACCTAAATATTTAGGCGACTGGGCAACTGAATCTGCTAAAAAATCCAATTTTAAATGTACCGTTTTAAATAAGGAGCAATTAGAAAAACAAGGTTTTGGCGCTGTACTTGCGGTGGGCCAGGGAAGTGTTAATTCGCCGGTAGTTATTGTTATGGAATACATGACAAAACCGGGAGCAAAAATGGATCTTGGACTAGTAGGCAAAGGA
Source organism: Flavobacteriales bacterium (assembly GCA_024641135.1). Taxonomy (GTDB): domain Bacteria; phylum Bacteroidota; class Bacteroidia; order Flavobacteriales; family Flavobacteriaceae; genus Yeosuana. Next base: position 343 of record JAHEDS010000151.1, on the reverse strand, counting down.
ATCACGTTTGATACAGGTGGTTTATCTATAAAACCATCAACCAATTTGCATTACATGAAAAGTGATATGGGTGGCGCAGCCGTTGTACTTGGTGTCATGGAATTAGTCGCTAAATTAAAGCTTGACATCAATCTTGTTGGTGTGGTGGCTTCGGCAGAAAATGCTGTAGACAGCAATAGCTACAGACCGGGAGATGTGATCAATTCCTACTCTGGAAAAACCATTGAAATTATTGATACAGATGCTGAAGGGCGTTTAGTATTGGCAGACGCCTTAAGCTTTATCATTAAAGAATTTAAACCAGAACAGTTAATTGATTTAGCCACTTTAACAGGAAGTGTGG
>JAHEDS010000079.1 GCA_024641135.1 Flavobacteriales bacterium | reverse complement strand
ATTCTGATTCAACCCATGGTTTTATAGCATCGAAGGCTTCTCCAAAAGCAATTACATAAAAAGCTACGCTGATAGCTTGAGATAAGTATAAGGCAATACCGATGGCTGCACCAATATTAACGCCAAACGAACGTGAGATAATAAAGTATTCACCACCACCTTCAACCTTTTGATTAGTCGCAATTTCGGCTAAGGCCATTGCTGTAGGAATAGTAACTAAATGGCCAATAAAAATAATTAGTAAAGTCCCCATGAAACCAACAGAACCTGTAGCAAAGCCAAAGCGCAGAAACATGACAGCCCCAAGTATGGTTGATATAGCAGTTAAAAAGACAGGAAGCGTGCCAAAATTCGCTTTTACATCTGTTAAAGATTTACTCATTTTTAAAAGGTATTAATTAAAAAATAATTTCAATATTGACATAAAATTATTTTTTTTAAATGTATATAATATTAAAATAGAACCAATATAAAAATCAATTTATAAAGGGTTCCTGATTTAGCTTCAGGCTTAATTTACAAATTAAAATGAAGTATTGTAAAGAGTAGAAATTTAAAAATATTCTTGACACTTTAATCATTTGAGCTCATTTAAATTAAGAAAACGACCGATTAAATTTTAGAAATATTTCAACTAAATTTTTTTAATTTAAAATAAAATCAGATATATCTTACATTTTAAAATAATAAAATACATTTTAACTGATTTATTTACTTTTAATCTTAATTTTTTGTATTTTGGCACACTATTAGAGAAGTACTTTAATAATTCAAAATATTGAACAAATGAAAAAAATTTTACTTTATACACTTGCTTTAACACTTTTACTAGCATGTAGTACTAGCAAAAAAATAGAAAAATCTTTAAGCATTGGTAATTACGATTTAGCCATTTCTGATGCGATTAGTAAATTACGAACAAATAAAGATAAAAGAGGAAAAGCAGAATTTATCGTGATGCTACACGAAGCTTATAACAAAGCTACTGAACGAGATTTAAGCAATATTGATTTTTTAAAAAAAGATAACAATCCTGAAAACTATATTAATATTTATGATAGTTATGTTGGTTTAGATAATAGACAGGAACGCATAAAACCATTGTTACCATTATATGTAAACAGTAAAGAAGTACGATTTAATTTTAATAATTACAATAGTGATATTATTAAGTATAAAAATAATGCTTCACAACAACTTTATAATAATGCTAAGACCTTATTAACCTCTAACAGCAAACTAGACTATAGAACAGCTTATCAATATTTAAAAGATATTGAAGACATTAACCCAAATTACAAAGATGTACGTGACCTAATGGAAATGGCACATAACAAAGGAACAGATTTTGTTTTAGTTAATATGATAAATGATACTAAAAAAGTAATTCCAACTAGACTTGAAACTGATTTATTAAATTTTAGCAGCTATGGACTTAATAATTTTTGGGCTGTCTATCATAGTACTCCTGATGACAAAATTACCTATGATTATAATATGCGTGTTAATTTAAGAGATATAAATGTGTCTCCCGAACAAATTAAAGAAAGGCAAGTTATTAAGGAAAAACAAGTTGTAGATGGAAAAAAGAATTTGTTAGATGAAAGAGGTCAAGTTGTAAAAGATACCCTTGGAAACACAATACAAGTTGATAATTTAAAATCTGTACGCTGTGAATATTATGAGTTTACTCAGTTTAAAGCAACTCAGGTAACTGGTAAGGTAGAATTTGTTGATTTAAATACTAATCAATTAGTCGAAGCCTTTCCTGTGTCTAGCGAATTTATTTTCGAGCATATTTATGCGACTTCTAGTGGCGACCGCAGAGCTTTGGATACCAACTTAATTCCATTTTTAGAAAGACGTGCTGTGCCCTTTCCAACTGAAGAACAAATGATTTATGATACAGGAGAAGATTTAAAACTCCAATTAAAAAATATTATAAATTCTTATACTTTCAATTAAAACAAAACTCCCAAATAATTTTGGGAGTTTTTGTTTACATCATATTACTATTATTTTAAAAAGTCTCCAGAAGCTATTAACCTTAAATGGTCTGTAGCATTGTTATATGTATAAACCCAGGTTAATAAAACCTGTCCATCCTTTAAAAAAGTCTCAATTAATTCTCTTTTATATTCATTAGAATATTCGGCAGAAGAATCACCTACTCCTTCATAGTCATCTAAAATTTTAAAAGTTTTTTTTAACTCATGAATCTTGAAAATATGTCCATAAACTTTTTCTGCAGGATTTTTACTTATAACGGCTCCAGGATACCACGAAACTTCAAATAATTTCCCATTTATATAGCCTTCACCAATAAAATCAGCATTTTTATCTAAAAATTTTGACATATAACTATCAAAACCTTTTAATAATGTTCCATATACAAATAAGTAATCTGATTTCACTGACTAATTAAAATTATTGAATTTTTCATAATTAAATATTAATATGACCTTTTTAAATGTACTTCTGTAAATCAATATCATTTATTTCTCCATGTGACTTATGAGCTACCACTATTCCATTTTTGATTATTAATAATTGAGGCGACTCATGATAAACCTCAAAAGTTCGAGAAATTTGATTTGAAATTTCTCTAAACCTTAATAAATCCAAATAATATAGGTTAAAATCATTTTCACTAAAAATATAATCCTTAGCAAATTGATTTAAAATCATTCTACTAATACCACAACGTGTAGAATGTTTAAAAATAATTTGTGTACTAGTTGATGAATTTTGAATGATATCATTTATTTGATTTGTTGAATTTAATTCTATCCAAGGTATTTCATTTTTAATAACTGTTTCAGATGAACTGTTAAATAACTTGTCAAATATTCCCATATTTTGTATTTTATATTCAGGTTTGTCGATGACTCTTTTCTAATCTTACAAACTGTCTAAAAGTCACATTATCACTGACTTTAACTGACGTTTTGTCTTCTAAAATATGTTGGTAAGATTATTGAACAAATCTATTAAAAAGTTAAAATAAAAAAGATATGAACCTTAATAATTTTACAATTAAATCGCAAGAAGCTATTCAACAAGCGCAACAACTTGCTCAAAGTTTTGGTCATCAACAAATAGAAAACGAACATGTTTTTAAAGCAATTTTTGAAGTTGATGAAAACGTCTTACCATTCATTTTAAAAAAATTAAATGTCAATATTAGTATTTTAGAACAAGCTCTTGATAAACAAATGCAAAGTTTCCCAAAAGTTACTGGAGGAGATATTGTTTTCTCAAGAGAGGCGGGCAAAACTTTAAATGAAGCATCCATCATCGCGAAAAAGATGAAAGATGAATATGTATCAATTGAGCATTTAATACTAGCCGTATTTAAATCAAACAGTAAAATAGCTCAAATGCTAAAAGACCAAGGTATTACAGAAAAAACATTACAGGCAGCTATTGATGAAATACGTAAAGGAGAAAACGTAACTTCACAGAGTCAGGAAGAAACCTATAATGCACTCAATAAATACGCAAAAAACTTAAACCAACTGGCTAAAGACGGAAAATTAGATCCTGTAATTGGTCGTGACGAAGAAATTCGTAGAATTCTTCAAATCTTATCCAGAAGAACAAAAAATAATCCAATATTGGTTGGTGAACCTGGAACAGGTAAAACGGCTATTGCCGAAGGGTTAGCCCATAGAATTGTTGATGGAGATATACCGGAAAACTTAAGAGACAAACAAATTTTTGCTTTAGATATGGGTGCTTTAATTGCTGGCGCCAAATATAAAGGTGAGTTTGAAGAACGTTTAAAAGCCGTAATAAATGAAGTAACTAATAGCGAAGGAGATATCGTATTGTTTATTGATGAAATACACACACTTGTTGGAGCTGGTGGCGGACAAGGTGCTATGGATGCTGCCAATATTTTAAAACCAGCTTTAGCACGAGGTGAGTTAAGAGCTATTGGAGCTACAACTTTAGATGAGTATCAAAAATATTTTGAGAAAGATAAAGCATTAGAACGTCGTTTTCAAAAAGTTATGGTTTATGAACCAGATACCGAAAGTGCTATTTCTATTTTGCGTGGAATAAAAGAAAAATATGAAACTCATCATAAAGTTAGAATTAAAGATGAGGCTATTATTGGAGCTGTAGAATTATCGCAACGTTATATTACCAATAGATTCCTTCCAGATAAGGCTATTGATTTAATGGACGAAGCTGCCTCTAAATTACGTATGGAAATTAATTCCAAACCTGAAGAATTAGATGTTTTGGATAGAAAGATTATGCAATTAGAAATTGAAATTGAGGCTATTAAACGGGAAAAAGATGAAGCAAAATTAAAAGTTTTACGTTCAGATTTAGCCAATATTAAAGAAGAACGAAATGAAATAAATGCAAAATGGAAAACTGAAAAAGAAGTCGTTGACAATATTCAAAATATAAAACTTAGCATTGAAAACTTTAAGTTGGAAGCAGAACGTGCAGAAAGAGATGGTGATTATGGCAAAGTAGCTGAATTACGTTATGGAAAAATAAAAGAAGCACAAGAAAAATTAGAGAAACTTCAAAAGGAATTAAAAGAAAATCAATCAGAAAGCTCTCTAATAAAAGAAGAAGTTACTTATGATGATATAGCTGAAGTTGTTGCTAAATGGACGGGGATTCCAGTTGTAAAAATGCTTCAAAGCGAACGCGAAAAACTTTTGAAACTTGAAGACGAATTACATAAACGTGTTATAGGCCAAGAGGAAGCTATAATTGCTGTTAGTGACGCTGTAAGAAGAAGCAGAGCCGGTTTACAAAACCCACAAAAACCAATAGGTACATTTCTATTTTTGGGAACTACAGGTGTCGGAAAAACAGAATTAGCGAAAGCTTTAGCTGAATATTTATTTGATGATGAAAATGCAATGACGAGAATTGATATGAGTGAGTATCAAGAACGTCATGCCGTGAGCAGATTAGTAGGAGCACCTCCTGGATATATTGGATATGATGAAGGAGGTCAATTAACAGAAGCCGTAAGAAGAAAACCATATTCTGTAGTTCTGTTAGACGAAATTGAGAAAGCACATCCAGACACTTTTAATATATTATTACAAGTCCTCGACGAGGGAAGATTAACAGATAATAAAGGACGCGTAGCTGATTTTAAAAATACAATTATTATAATGACCTCTAATTTAGGAAGCCATTTAATACAACAACGGTTTGAATCGACAAAAGATATAGATTCAGCTATTGAAGCTGCAAAAATTGATGTCATAGGATTATTAAAACAAACTATAAGGCCCGAATTTTTAAATAGAATAGATGATACTATTATGTTTACTCCTTTAACAAAAGAAAACATAGCAGAAATAGTTGGTTTACAAATAAAATCTATTACTAAAATGATTGCAAAACAAGGGATAACCTTTGATGCCACCACAGAAGCTATTAAATATTTAGCAAAAAAAGGTTACAATCCAGAATATGGAGCTCGACCTGTAAAACGCGTGATTCAAAAAGAAGTCTTAAATGCATTAAGTAAGGAAATATTATCTGGAAAAGTAACGACCGATAGTATTATACTTTTGGATGCATTTGATGATAAACTAGTCTTTAGAAATCAAGGAAACCTCGTTGTCGATGATTTTTAAAAAACTTAAAAATATATTTTTTAACAATAATTAAATCAGTAATTAATTTATAAGACAATGTTAATCAGTTATTTATATCTATATAAATAATTGTGCATTGCCTTATTTTCTCTTTTATTATTCCAAAACATTAAAATAAAATAATAAAAAATTGTTTTTTTAACTATCCATTTAGATAATTTTATTAAATTTGATTCGTCGATTAAATCGCCCTCTTCATCGATTTATTTTATTGACAAATCCCTCTTCAATTTTATTGATTTAAAGAATAAACTTAAAATACCTACTTATAATGGATATCAATACATTCCTTGATTTTACAAAATTAAATTCGTGTACAACAAATCGTGATATAGTAAACTTTTGTAATGAAGCGCTTCAAAACAAATATCATGCTATATGCATTAATAGTTGTCATGTGTCTTTAGCTAAACAATTATTAGACAAAAGTTCGGTAAAAATTTGTTCAACAGTAAGTTTTCCTTTAGGCGCTATGTCTACTCAAGCTAAAGTTTTTGAAGCAAGAAAAGCCATTGAAAATGGTGCCGATGAAATTGAAATGGTGATAAATATTGGTGCCTTAAAAAGCAATAATTATTTAGCAGTTTTAAAAGATATAATTGATGTAAAATTGGCCTTAAACGGAAAACCTATAAAAGTAATTATTGAAATAAGTAAACTTTCAAAAAACGAAATTATTAGAGCCTGCGAAATATGTTTAGATGCAAAAGTTGATTACATAAAAACATCCACAGGTTTTTCAAACAATGGAGCCACCTTTACAGCTGTAAAAATTATCAAAAAAACCGTAAAAGAGAATGTTAAGATTATTGCTTCTGGCGGGATCCATGATTTAGATACAGCCTTAAAGTATCTTTCATTAGGTACAGATAGAATTGGAACATCTGAGGAAATAAAAATTTCAAAAGCAAAATTAACGGCTGAAATTTATGAAAGAAATAAAATTACTAGAGAAGTATGTTGATACTTCATTCTCTAATAATTTTTACTTGAATAAAACGATTCGATTAATTTTAAGTCGAATCGTTTTTTTTAAGCCATTTCAAGAGCAATTTTCATCATATCATTAAAAGAAGTTTCTCTTTCTTTTGAACTGCTTTTTTCATTTGTTAGAATATTATCGCTAACCGTAAGTATTGAAAGCGCCTTAACATCAAACCTTTTGGCTAATGTAAATAGAATTTGAGATTCCATTTCAACCCCAAGAATTCCTTGTTTCTTCCAAATATTCCATCTATCTGGGGCATCATCGTAAAATGTATTTGTGCTAAATACAGAACCTTGGTATGTTTTTATATTTAGGCTGTTGGCAATTTTATAAGCTTTCATTAATAAATCAAAATCAGCCGTAGCAGCATAATGCATTCCTTTAAAATACATCATATTGGCATCTGAATCACCAGATGCACTCATAGCTAATAATACCTGACCTAATTTTATATCTTCCTGAATGGTTCCGCAAGTACCAACTCTTATTAAGTTTTTTACTTTAAATGTACTTATTAACTCATTTACATAAATAGCTGTACTTCCCATTCCCATTCCCGTTCCTTGAACAGACACCCGGTTCCCTTTGTAATACCCAGTAAAACCATACATTCCTCGAATCTTATTATAGCAAACTGCATTTTCAAGCATGGTTTCTGCAACATGTTTTGCTCGTAAAGGATCTCCTGGAAGTAATACAGTTTCTGCTATATCACCAACTTTAGCTTCTATGTGAAGACCACTCATATTGTTTTTTTAAATATTTTTATTTTAAATCCTTTATTTTTAATTTCAGTGTTATTCACCATAGGGAATCCAGATATTTTTAATTTGACTAGCATGCCTTAAAAAAATATCTCCTTGACCTTGTGCTTTATCCATCCAATCTCTGTAAGTACCAGCATTTCCCCAAGTACGTTTCATATTATCAGCAGCAAAATATTCTATTTCTTTAAAAATTTCTTGGTTACCAAAATACCATATACCATCAACATCATCGTGTTTTGCTAATACTGTTGCTAACTCTTTTTTAGTACCAGTAACAATATTTACAGTACCTGAAGGCACATCGGAGGTGTCTAAAATTTGATAAAAATCTGTTGCTGAAAAAGGTGCCGTTTCTGATGGAATTACAACCACTGAATTACCCATAGTTATGGCTGGTATAACTGTTGAAATAAAGCCCAATAATGGCGACTCGTCAGGACATACAATACCCATAACACCAATAGATTCTGGCATGGCTAAAGTAACATTTCGGTGAACCGTATGGTGCACCAAACCATCATATTTATCAGCTAATGCGGCATAATAATATATGCGCTCAATTGATTCTTCAACTTCCTTATCGGCATCGGCTTTACCACAATTCATCATTTCATTAATGCGATTCGCAAATTCTTCTTTACGAATTGATAGGTTTTCTGCTATATAATAAAGTACCTGTGCCCTAGAGTGCCCTGTTCTAGAAGGCCAATCGGTGTTGGCATGAGCGGCTTCCACTGCATTTCGAATATCTTTGCGATTTCCTATGGAAACTTCTCCAATATAATCTCCATTTCGACTATGTACTACATTACTATAACCACCATCTGGCCTGGCTTGTTTACCTCCAACATACAGCTTGGTTGTCCTGTCTATTTCTGCAAGTTTTGAAAGGCTTTTAGCAGCATCTACCTTCGATTTTTTTAATGCTTTTAATACTGGTGTTTTTGAAAATAATTCGTCAATTCGAGGTTTCACATATTCATACAATCCTTCCTTCCCTCCTTCTCTTCCAAATCCAGATTCTCGATATCCTCCAAATCCTGAAGCAGCATCAAAAACATTCGTACAATTAATCCAAGCAGTTCCTGCTTTTATCTGTGGCGCAATATCTAAGGCTAAATTGATGTTTTCAGTCCAAATACTACAAGCTAATCCATATTGTGTATTATTTGCAAGTTTCACAGCTTCCTTATGGGTTCTAAAACTCATGGCAACTAATACTGGTCCAAAAATTTCAACTTGAGCGATTGTTGATGATGGTGAAACATCTGTAAATAAAGTTGGAGGATAAAAATACCCTTCTTTAGGGCATTCCCATGATGGTTGCCATAATGTACTGCCTTCATCAACACCTTGTTGAACTAAATCTTCAATCACTTTTAATTGAACTGGTGCAACAATTGCTCCAATATCAATAACCTTATCTAAAGAGTTACCGATACGCAAACTTTCCATACGCTTGCGTATTTTTTTATACAAAGTATCCGCAATACTTTCTTGCACTAATAGTCGGGAACCCGCACAACAAACTTGTCCTTGATTAAACCATATTGCATCCACAATACCTTCTACAACACTATCTAAATCGGCATCATCAAAAACTATAAACGGTGATTTTCCTCCTAATTCTAAAGATATCTTTTTCCCAGTACCTGCAGTGGCACGTCTAATAATTTTCCCTACTTCTGTTGAACCTGTAAATGCAATTTTATTTACGTCTTTATGATTAACCAAAGCAGCTCCCACAGGACCATGACCGGTAATTATATTGACTACTCCTTTTGGCAATCCTATTTGCTCACAAATATCGGCAAATAACAATGCAGTAAGGGAAGTAAATTCTGCTGGTTTTAAAACCACCGTATTACCCATAGCCAATGCCGGTGCAATTTTCCAAGCTAGCATCAGCAGAGGGAAATTCCAAGGAATAATTTGACCTATAACTCCAATTTCTTTATACTCTTTTAGTTCTGTATCTCTTAACTGAGCCCAACCTGCATGATGATAAAAATGTCGCGCTACCAATGGCACATCTATATCTCTTGTTTCTCTAATTGGTTTGCCATTATCCAGCGATTCTAAAACAGCAAAAAGACGTGAATGTTTTTGAATTTGTCTTGCGATAGCGTACAAATATCTTGCACGTTTGTGGGCTCCAATACCAACCCATTTGGGTAAAGCCTCTTTTGCCGCCACAACAGCTGCATCGACATCATTTGTACTCGCTTCAGATATTTTGGCTAGTTTTTCAGTTGTCGCAGGGTTAATACTATCAAAATATTTCCCCGAACTAGATTCTGTCCAATTACCATTAATAAAAAGTTGAAATTTCCTGTTATGTGATTCTAAAAAAGCTTGGGCTTCAATAGTGCTTTCCGGTGCAGGACCATATTCCATAGTTTCGTATATGTCTTTAATCTTCATTTTTTTTGTTTTTTATGCCATGGGATGTCGATAAGATGCTGAATAACGACCTGTTACAAAATGTTCTAATTGTCTCTCTATATCACCTAATAAACTACTTGCTCCAAAACGAAATAGTTCGGGAGTAAGCCAATCATTGCCTAACTCTTCTTTTATTAATATCAACCAACTTATGGCTTGCTTTGCTTTCCCAATACCTCCAGCTGGTTTAAACCCTACTTTATAACCTGTTAGCTCATAATAAGCCCTAATAGCTCTAATCATAACCAAACTTACCGGTAATGTTGCATTAACAGGTTCTTTTCCAGTGCTTGTTTTGATAAAATCGGAACCTGCCATCATACTTACCCAACTCGCTTTAGCCACTTTAGTATAAGTACCAATTTCTCCAGTAGCCAAAATAGTTTTCATATGCGCTTCACCACAAGCTTTTCTACATGCTGAAACTTCATCGTAAAGTCCTTTCCAATCAGACTGAATAATTAAATTTCTACTAACAACAATATCTATTTCTTTTGCACCTGCTGCAACAGATAGCTCTATCTCCTTTAATTTTTCTTCTAAAGGAATATTTCCAGCAGGAAACCCTGTTGATACAGCTGCAATAGGAATACTACTGTTTCCTAAGGCATTTACAGCATCAGCAATTAAATTATGATACACACAAACCGCAGCAACATGTATATTTGCCTCTTTCATTCCCATAGCATCAAGTAAATCTAAACGTACAGGAGATTTGGCTTTTGCACATAATCGATGCACATTACCTTTTGTATCGTCACCAGACAAGGTTGTTAAATCTATGCAACTTATGGCTTTTAATAACCATGCTGCCTGCCATTCTTTTTTAACAGAACGACGCCCCCCCAATGATTCCACCCTGCGCTCTACGGCACTTTTATTAATGTGAATATCTTCAAAAATGTGGGAATCAAAAGGTATTCCTTCATTTCTCAAATCAGATAGATTTGAATGTTGGATTGTATTATTATTTTTCACTTTTTTACTTTTCATTGTCATACAATGGTAGGTTTTATTAAATTAAAAATAGCAAATCATTAATTAATTATACTATAGTTTTAAGAATAATCTGGTTTTTAGCAGGTTTAATTTCTGAGAAAGTATAGGCTAAATCCATTAATTTTATGGCTTTCGCAAAGAATGTATTATTATTTGAATATAAAACCGCTAACTCGTCATCTTTATGAACAAAATCGCCTATTTTCTTTTTTAATAAAATACCCGCCCCAAGATCAATTTTACTCTCCTTAGTTTTACGTCCAGCCCCTAATTTCGCTGAAGCCAAACCTATATTTAATGCATTCAATTCATTTATAAAACCTGCCGTTTTGCTTTTATAAGATACTTTGAATTGTGCGTTTGGCAACAAATTAGTATCATCCACTTCACTAACGTCTCCTTTTTGAGAAGCTACTAATTCTTTAAACTTATCAAAAGCTATTCCTGATGAAATAAGATGCTTTAAAGTATCTTTGGCTTCATCTCTGTTTTTAGAGACTTCACCTAAAATGAGCATGTGACTTCCTAATTCTAAACATAGTTCTGTTAAATCTTTAGGCCCATGTCCTTTTAAAGTATCTATAGCTTCTTTAACTTCTAACGAATTTCCAACAGCAAACCCAAGAGGCTCTTGCATGGAGGTAATAACAGCAATTACCTTGCGTTTCATTTGTTTTCCAATACCTAACATGATATGAGCCAGTTTTTCTGCTTCTTCAACAGTTTTCATAAAAGCCCCATGCCCTACTTTAATATCTATAACAATAGCATCTGCACCGCAAGCTAATTTTTTACTCATGACACTTGAGGCAATTAACGACTCATTTTCGACTGTTCCTGTTACATCTCGAAGAGCATATAACTTTTTATCTGCAGGCACTAAATTGGCACTTTGGCCGCAAACGGCAATTCCGTGTTTTTTAATTTTTTCAACAAATTCTTGCCAGGTCATATCAACAGATAAACCAGAGATCGCTTCCATTTTATCTAAAGTACCACCTGTATGACCCAATCCACGTCCAGACATTTTCGCAACAGGCACCCCGGCAGCAGCAACCAATGGTCCTAAAACTAAAGTTGTTTTATCACCTACACCTCCCGTGCTATGTTTATCTACTTTTACTCCTTTAATTTCAGATAAATCAATAAGATCACCTGAACGCATCATAATATCAGTTAAAGATGCTGTTTCCTTATTGGACATGCCTTTAAAATAAACAGCCATTAAAAATGCTGATATTTGATAATCCGGAATCTTTCCTGACAAAAATCCATCAATAATTGTGGCATATTCATCTCTGTTTAATTCCTGTCCATTTCTTTTTTTAACTATTAACTCAACCATAGCATAAAAGTATTAAAAAGTTAAGGATTTGGCTCACTTAAACCTTATAATTGTTTATAAAAATCAACCATTTCACCACTCAGCAGACTCAACTTTATATACTTTAATATTTAATGAAATAACTAAATTTTAGAACG
>JAHEDS010000078.1 GCA_024641135.1 Flavobacteriales bacterium | reverse complement strand
GGCATGTATATTTCTTGGAATGATGGAAATTCATGGGAGCCTTTTCAATTAAATTTACCTATTACTCCAATTACTGACTTAAAAATACACAACCAAGATTTAATAGTTGCCACTTCTGGAAGGTCGTTTTGGATTCTTGATGATATTAGCATTATATCTCAATACAAAACTGATAAAAACCCTTATAAATTATATACTCCGGAAACGACATTTAATGGTTATTGGGGAAGTCCTTTAAGTACAACAGACGTCTCTTTTAAAGGCTCTGATTTATTTAATGGGGTCAATCCTGCAAATGGTGTCGTGATCTATTATGAGATTCCTAAGCTTGATAAAGACGTTGAATTAACTTTAGATATTTTAAATTCAAACGGAGATTTAATAAGGACATTAACTTCAAAAAAGGATAGTCTATTTAAAAAGTATGATGGTGGTCCTTCACACGATATTTCTCTTTCTAAAAATGAAGGGCTTAATCGTGTGGTTTGGGATATGAGAAATCCAACAATGCCTGGCGCTCATAGTGTTTATATTGAAGCAAGTTATAAAGGCCACATTGTACCACCAGGAACTTATAAGTTGCGTTTAAAAGCTGGTGATTCTGTTTTAAATACACAAGCAATTATTAAAGAGAATCCCTTATACTTAGGAAACAATGGTGACTATGTAGCTTATGACTCCTTCATGAAAACAATGGAGGACACCCTTACTGATATGCATCAAAAAGTAAACGCGCTTTATAAAATTCAAAATCAGTTAAAAGACGTTTTAAATCAATTAAAAAATAAATCGGAATTTAAAACCTTGACTGAAACAGGAAACACTTTACTAACCAAGTTAAAAGAATGGGATGACGAAATGGTTCAGAGAAAAGCAAAAGCTTATGATGATGTAGATAATTTTCCTAATATGTTTACAGCTAATTATTTGTTTTTAATCAATCAATCTGAAAATGTTTTACCTAGAATTAACCAATCTTCAAAAGACAGAAAACAAGAATTGGATGCACGATGGCAAGTTTTAAATTCTCAAGCCAAAGCTTTAATAAATGCAGAAATACCTGCCTTTAACAAACAATTATGGGATGCCGGTATTGGTGCTTTAAGAATGGATTAAACCAACTCTTTCTTAAACTTACCTTTGCTTTTTCGAATACGAACAGCAACCACTTTATATTCTGGGCACATGGCTTCTGTATCATGTACATCGCCAGTAATATTATTAATCATAATATCTGGAAAATGGAACGTAGTACTTAAAATACCCTGTTTTACTTCGTCTGTAATTCGGGCTTTTACGTCAACTTTCCCTCTCGGTGATTCAACACAAACAAAATCGCCTTCATTAATTAAATGTGATTTAGCATCTTCAGGATGAATCATTAAATAATCATCCTTTAGAATTTGCTCATTAGCTGTACGTCGTGTCATGGCGCCACAATTATAATGTTCAAGCTCACGGTTAGTTGTTAAAATATAAGGATAGTCTTTAGCGTGTTCTTTAAGTTCAACAGTTTCTTCCCAAGGATTAAACTTAAAATACCCTTTACCTCTTTTAAATGTTTCAGTGTGTAAAATTTTAGTGTCTGTGCCATCTGGTTTTACAGGCCATTGTAATCCGTTTTTGCCTAGTCTTTCCCAACGTATACCTGCAAAAAACGGCACAATTTGCGAAATTTCCTCCAGCATACCTTCTGGAGTATAATCGGGTTGATTATAGCCCATCTTGTTCATAATCTCAATTATAATCTGGCCATCTGGTTTAGACCCTTCAATGGGTTTAACAACCTCGCGAACTGCCTGCACTCTTCTTTCTCCATTAGTAAACGTACCGCTTTTTTCAAGGAATGATGCTCCCGGCAGAATTACATCGGCATATTTTGCAGTTTCTGTCATAAACAATTCCTGAACAATCACTAAATCTGTTGCCTCCAAAGCTTTGATCACTTTCTGGGTATTAGGATCTGTTTGAACGACATCTTCACCAATAATCCAGATTGCTTTTAAGTTTCCTTTTAAGGCAGCGTCAAACATTTCAGGAATTTTATATCCAATATGTTTTGGCACTTCCACGCCATAAAATTCATTGTATTTTTTATTGACTTCGTCCTTAGTGACATCTAAATATCCCGCGCCTTGATGCGGTTGTACACCCATATCGGCAGAGCCCTGAACATTATTCTGACCTCGTAACGGATTAACGCCAACTCCGCGTCTTCCAATATTGCCTGTCATCATTGCTAAATCTGCAATTTGCATAACAGTAAAGGTTCCCTGTGAATGTTCCGTAACTCCTAAACCATGAAATGACATCGCATTTGGAGCCGTAGCATAAGCAATGGCAGCTGCCCGAACATCTTTACGATTTAGTCCCGAAACCTTTTCAATGTGCTCTAAATCAATAGAAAGTAATTCCTTTTTGAAATCCTCATAACCTTCGGTTCTGTTTTCAACAAAATTATTATCTATTAATCCTTCTGTAATGATATAATACATCATCATATTAAGAACAGCCACATTAGTTCCCGGTCTTAAAGCTAAATGATGTGTAGCATATTTTGCTAATTCTGTTCTTCGAGGGTCAATGACAATGGAAACATTCTTGGATTTCATGGCAAACTGTTTCAGCTTGGCACCGGTAACGGGATGCGCGTCAGTAGGATTTGCTCCAATAACCATAATGCAATTGGTGTCCTTTAAATCATCAATTGAATTAGTTGCAGCTCCGGTTCCATAAGTTCTTTGCATTCCTAATGCCGTTGGCGAATGGCACACTCTGGCACATCCATCAATATTATTTGTACTTAAAACAGCCCTGAAGAATTTTTGCATTAAATAATTTTCTTCATTGGTACATCTTGAAGATGAAATTCCAGCCATAGAATCTGGTCCGAATTCTTCTTTATATTGGTTTAATTTACCTGATATATACTCATAAACTTCGTCCCAACTTACCTTTTCAAACTGACCATTTCTTTTTATCATTGGTGAATTCAAACGATCTGGATGGTTGTAGAATTTAAAGGCATAACGGCCCTTTAAACATGTATGTCCTTGATTGACTTCGGCATCATAAGGTGCTCTAATACTCAATATTTCACCGTTACTGGTTGAAACTTCCAGATTACAACCAACGCCACAGTACGTACATATGGTTCTTGTTGTGTCTGTAAATTGTTTTGCTTTTGATTGAAAAACATCTGAAATAGCTGATGTTGGACAAGCCTGTGAGCAGGCACCACAACTTACACAGTCTGAAGTTTCAAATGTCTGGTCTAGTCCTTTTATAATATGTGAATCAAATCCTCTGCCTGCCATACTCAACACAAACTCCCCTTGTACTTCATCACAAGCACGCACGCACCGATAACAATTGATGCACTTTGATAAATCTGAGGTCATGTATGGATGACTCAAATCTTTTTCTCTGAATAAATGAGTGTCTCCTTCCGGATAACGTACTTCTCTAATGCCTACCTGAGCAGCAACCGTTTGCAATTCGCAATTCCCATTAACTTCACAGGTTAAACAATCCAGCGGGTGATCTGTTAAGACCAACTCTACAATATTTTTTCTCAACTTTTTAACGGACGGGCTATTAGTAAAAATATACTGCCCTTCAGCTACTGGTGTGTGACATGAAGCTACGGTTTTAACCGAACCATGTTCCTCATTCGCTACTTCAACGCTACATACTCTGCAAGACCCAAAAGGGTCTAAATTAGGAGCATCACATAACGTAGGGACCAAAGTTGCTTCTTTGTACCGTCTTATAAACGATAATATAGTCTCCCCTTCATTTATGTTAAAAGCCTGATTGTCTATATATGCCTTTTTCATTCTTTTCTGAATTAATTGAAGTATTGTTTTAATTCTTCATTAAAATAACGCATTGCATTTCTAACAGGTAATGGAATACCTCCGCCATGAGCGCATAACGAGCCTTTTTCTAAAGTGGTTAAAAGATCGTTAAACAATTCTGTGTCAATTTTATAATCTGAGGTCATTGCTTTTTTAGATAATTCCTGACCCCGTTTTGTCCCTAATCTGCATGGAAAACATTTACCGCAACTTTCATAAGATGCAAAATCAAAAAGGTGTTCAATAAACTTAATTATAGGAAAATCCTTTGGAATACATACAAAAGACCCATGTCCCAACAAAAACCCTTCTTTTGAAAAGGACTCAAAATCGACGGTTAAATCTTTAATTTTTTCAATTGGAACCAAGCCTCCTAAAGGTCCTCCAATTTGAATGGCTTTCACTTCGGATTTAAATCCGCCTCCCAATTCGTAAACCACTTTTTTTAAAGGAGTTCCCATTTCAACTTCATATATTCCCGGATTATTAAAAAAACTATCCAAACAAATAAGTTTTGTTCCAGATGAACGTTCTGTTCCAACCTCTTTCCATGAAATACCACCATTTGAAATAATATAATGCAGCGCAGCTAAAGTTTCTACATTGTTTACAACCGTTGGTTTATTAAATAATCCTTTTTGGGCGGGGTAAGGTGGTCGCACCCTTACTTCGGGACGCTGACCTTCAATAGAGTTTATAAGAGCTGTTTCTTCTCCACAGATATATGAGCCTTGAGCTTGAATGATTTTTAAATCAAAGTTAAAATCACTTCCTGTAATATTTTTACCTAACAACCCTTCTAAACGAAGCTCATCTATTGCCTTTTGAACTATTCTTGCTGCCTCAGGGTATTCCGCTCTGATATATAAAATACCATGGCTCGCTTGGGTTACATATCCTGCAATTAACATCCCAAACAAAACCGAATGTGGTTGTTTTTCTAATAAATATCTGTCTGAATAAGCACCAGGATCTCCTTCATCTGCATTACAAATGATAAATTTATTATTGCTCTCTTCTTTACGGCAAAACTCAAGTTTCATTCCCATTGGGAAACCCGCTCCGCCACGACCTCTTAAATTTGAGATTTTTATCTCTTCTAAAACCTTCGCCGAATCCTTTTTAAGTGCTTCTAAAAAAGGTTTGTAATATTCAGGAATAGTTGAAAACTCATTTGTTAGTATTGCCTTTCCTGATGCCTTAACTGTATATTGATCCTGATTTAAATTACTATCGTGCTTAATAAGTTCCTTTAAATAGTCTATAGCTTTACCAGAATAATTCTTCCCTTGAAAATGAAAAGCGGCATTTTCGTGACAGCGCCCCAAACAGGTCATATGTCCAATTTCATTTGCGTCAAAATAATCTCCAAGTGATTCTATAACATTGTCTTGTGTTCCTGCACAGGTGCACGCCGTGCCATTACACACATATACTTTTTTATTCTTGTTTTCAGGTTTTAAGAAATCGTAAAAACTGGCCGTCCCATAGGCATTTGCTTTTCCAACCAAAAACTCTTCAGCTAACTTTTCCATTTCGTCAGATGAAGGAGATCCGCTTGAATCGGCAAGTTTTCCTAATCTATCAAAGAAATTATCTTCAATTCCTTTTCTTCCTAAAAGTTCACTTAAATTATCTGACATTTGTATTACCCTACTTTTTTGTTTGAATTATTATTTTTTGTTCTTTGAGGATTTGAGTAGCACGTAGATCGGCCATTTCTACAAAAAGCAAAAAGGGTAATCCCTAATTCTTTTGCGTAATCAACAGCAAGTGACGATGGTGCCGAAACAGCAGCTAAAAAAGGAATTCTGGCTTTGAAACATTTTATAACAATTTCATATGAAACGCGCCCGCTTACAGTAATAATTTTAGCCTCCTCTAATTTGCCAATAGTTATTAACTTCCCTACTACTTTATCAACTGCATTGTGTCGACCAATATCCTCCATCGAGCAAAGTAATTCTCCTTCCAATGAAAATGCTGCTGCTGCATGCGTCCCACCAGATTCTTTAAAATCGTGTTGATGCGTATTCATTTTATTGAATAACTCGTCAATTAATCCAATTTCAATCTTTTTCTTATTGTCTATCGTTTTCCCTATAAAGGCAAGATCTCCTAATTCTGTCTTTCCACAAATTCCACAAGAGGAAACGGACAATAAACTTCTGCTATTTAAATATCCTTCTCCAAGTTTACTTTCAGGGATATTAACATCTACAATAGTAACAATACCGTTTTTATTTTCTTTTTTAAGAACAATATCAGGTAAAAACTTGACATCATTTATGATGCCTTCTGAATGCAATAAACCACGAACAAGACTAACATCTTCTCCAGGTGACCGCATGGTTATAGTAAACGGTTTGTTGTTTATATTTATTTGTAAAGCCTCTTCAATAGTCAAGGAATCAACAATTTTGTTGCTTGAGTTAAAATCAGATTTTATTGCTTCATAATTCCTTGTCGCCATGATTTTTACTTTCTTTCCTTTTTATAGCAGTTTTACTAAATTAAAATAATCCCGTTATATTGCCATCATTATCAATGTTAATGTTTTCTGAAGCTGGATGTGCAGGAAGACCTGGCATGCGCATCATATCTCCAGAAATTGGCACTAAAAATCCAGCTCCTGCTGCGATTTCAATCTCTCGAATAGTGATAATAAACCCTTTTGGCCTACCCAATAATGCCGGATTATCGGATAAGGATTTTTGAGTTTTCGCTATACAAACCGGTAAATTATCTAAACCTAGATTAGAAATGGTTTTTAAATTTCTATTTGCCAATCCCGAATATTCAACACCATCTGCGCCATATATTTTTGTAGCAATCGTTTCTATTTTAGATTTTACATCCATATTCCAATTGTATAATGGCTTAAAGTTGGAAGATCCTTCTTCAACTATATCAACAACATGCTGAGCCAATTCTAAAGCACCTGTTCCTCCTTTTGCCCAAACTTCCGCTAATGCAACTCGAATATTATTCTTTTTAGCAAACTCTGTAATAATTTTTATTTCATCATCATGATCCGTTATGAATTTATTAATCGCAATAACAGGTGTTAATCCAAATTGTTTAACATTTTCAAGATGTTTTTCTAAATTTGGCAGCCCATTTTTTAAGGCTTTTACGTCTGGCTCGGTTAACGCTTTTAAATCTGCGCCACCATGATATTTTAGAGCTCTAATGGTTGTAGTAATAACGACTGCTTTTGGTGTTAATCCCGCACTTTGACATTTAATATCCAGGAATTTTTCGGCACCAAGATCTGCTCCAAAACCTGCTTCAGTAACTGTATAATCACCTAAAGTCATGCCCATTCTTGTCGCTATAACCGAATTGGTTCCTTGAGCAATATTAGCGAATGGTCCACCATGAATAATGGCTGGATTTCCTTCCAGAGTCTGAACTAAATTTGGCTTTATAGCGTCCTTAAGTAGCGCTGCCATAGCACCTTCAACTTTTAAATCTTTAGCATAAACAGGCTTTCTTTCAAGTGTATACCCAATAAAAATGTTCCCTAAACGCTTCTTTAAATCTCCTAGGTCATCTGACAAACACAAAATAGCCATAATTTCCGAAGCTGCAGTAATATCAAAACCCGTTTCTCTTGGAACACCCGATCCGGTGCCTCCTAACCCAATTACAATATTTCGAAGAGATCTATCATTCATATCCATAACCCGTTTCCAGGTAACAGTCCTTGCGTCTATCCCTAACGAATTTGCTTTACTTTGAATGTTATTATCAATAATCGCAGAAAGCAAATTATGTGCTTTTTCTATAGCCGAAAAATCGCCAGTAAAATGCAAATTGATATCCTCCATAGGAACAACTTGCGAATAACCTCCTCCAGTCGCACCACCCTTAATACCAAAAACAGGACCCAAAGAAGGTTCTCTTAAAACAACAACAGACTTTTTTCCTAATTGGTTTAACCCTTCAGATAAGCCTATTGACATAGTTGTTTTTCCTTCACCAGCAGGCGTTGGAGAAATGGCTGTAACCAGAATTAAATTACTTCTTTTTGATTTTTCTAAATCAATTTTTGATAATGGTATTTTAGCCTTGTATTTACCATACATTTCAATCTCATCGGATTCTAAACCCAATTTATTAGCAATAATTGAAATGTTTTTCATTACTGTTTTCTTTGCTATATCTAAATCTGTCATTTTAAGGTCTTAAAATTAATTTTTTAATTGAGTCAATAAAAGTAGAAAAATTAACTGATATAGATACTTCTATTAGATAAGGAAGAAGAAAATAAGTTTGATTAATTGATAAACCGACTTCAATTTTTAACTTGGTAAATAGAAATGAAATTGTAAATTATTTTTCTGCATTTTATAAAATATTTACAATTAGGAAAAAGCTATACGGCTATAAATAATCTCTTATAAAATTATGTATATTTAAAAACACAATATATTATTTGAAGAAAAAAAATAAATTCAATCACTGTCATAATATATTGTAGTTTTGCAAACTTTAACAAGTATGTAATTAACAACCAAGTCATTGAAAGAAGAATATCACAAATGGTACTCACCTACCTTAAGTAAAGACATAGAAATGCTCGTTTTTGGGCATGCAGGCTATCCTGTAATCTTATTTCCCACTACCAGTGGGCGTTATTATGAGTGCAAAGATTTTAAACTTATAGATTCTGTAAAATGGTTTCTTGATGAAGGGTTAGTGCAGATTTATTGTCCAGACAGCATCAACGAATTAAGCTGGTACAACAAAAACATTCATCCTGCCGAGCGGGTAAAAAACCATATTTGGTATGATAAATTTATTTTAGACGAAGTAGTAAATCCAATTTGTCACAACAAAGGTGTTGCTAAAGTGGCTGTTGCCGGACCTAGTTTTGGAGGGTATCAAGCAGCTAATTTCGCCTTTAAACACCCCGAAAAAGTAAGCCATATGTTTAGCATGAGTGGTGCTTTTGATATTAAATCGTTTATGGATGGATATTATGACGACAATGTGTTTTTCAATAATCCTATGGACTTTCTTCCTGGAAGTAATCATCCTGATTTATGGAACATGAAAATAGTTTTAGGTGTTGGTGAATGGGATATCTGTTTAGAATCCAATCAAAAATTAGCAAAAATATTAAGCGATAAAAACATTCCTTTCTGGTTTGACGAGCGTAAATGGGCAGAACACGACTGGCCAATATGGAGACAAATGTTTCCGCATTATTTATCAAAATTATAATTTAAAACTTTACAATTATGAAAAAAATAGGCATTTTATTCGGGCAGGAAAACACCTTCCCTCAAGCATTCATTGATCGAGTAAATGAAAAAGGAATCAAAGATATTAAGGCAGAAGCCGTAAGTATTGACATGGTTGAACAAGCAAAACCTACAGACTATGCGGTAATAATTGACAGAATTTCACAAGATGTTCCTTTTTATCGTGCCTATTTAAAAAATGCCGCTATATCTGGAACGGCTGTTATTAATAACCCTTTTTGGTGGAGTGCCGATGAAAAATTTTTTAATAATGCGTTGGCTGAAAAAGTAGGCGTGCCTGTTCCAAAAACTTTTATCTTACCAACATCTCACAGACCCCCAGACACTAACGAAAATTCATTTAGAAATATGAAATTCCCATTCAACTGGGAGCAAATGTTCGAAACCATTGGTTTCCCTGCTTATATGAAACCACATGATGGTGGCGGTTGGAAAAGTGTCTATCGTGTTGAGTCGCCAGAAGATTTATGGAAAAAACATGGGGAAACAGAAAATTTGGTAATGATGCTTCAGGAAGAAATTAATTTTACTGAATATTTTAGATGCTATGTATTGAATACTGATAACGTTCACATCATGCAATATGAACCTAGAAACCCGCATCATTTACGTTATGTTATTGATGGACCTCCTGTGAAAAAGGAAATTCTGGATTTAGTAAGAAAATATTGTATTCGTTTGAATAAAGCCTTGGGTTATGACTTCAATACCGTTGAATTTGCTGTTAGAGATGGAATTCCTTATGCTATTGATTTTTGTAATCCAGCACCCGATGCTGATATCAATTCAGTGGGTCAAGAAAATTTTGACTGGATAGTTGAAAATGCTGCAAATATGGCTATTGAAAAAGCAAAACAGTTCAAAAAAGGTAAAATGAATTTAACCTGGGGGACTTTTGTAAAAGATCAAATTACAGGCAAAAAAACACCTCTAAAATAAAAAGCATTCATTATGGAGTTCACGTTAGGTATTGAAGAAGAGTATCAGGTTATTGATCCGGTAACCCGAGAATTAATTTCGCATGATCAAAAAATTGTTGTGGAAGCAGGAAAACACCTTAACGAACAGGTAAAAGCAGAAATGCACCAAGCTGTTGTAGAGGTGGGGTCTAATATATGCTATAACATTGCCGAAGCAAGAGCCGAAATCATTCATTTAAGAAAATCTATTTCTGACATTGCAATAGATTTAGGTTTCAGAATAGGGGCTGCAGGAACTCATCCTTTTTCAGCTTGGCAAAAACAACTAATTACCCCAAACCCTCGTTATGATGAAATAGTCAATGAACTGCAGGATACGGCGCGTTCTAATTTAATTTTTGGACTTCATGTTCATGTAGGTATTGCGGATAGGGCTTTGGCACTACATATTACGAATGCGATGCGTTATTTTTTACCTCATTTATATGCTTTATCTACAAATTCACCATTTTGGGAAGGCAGAAATACTGGATTTAAATCCTTTCGCTCAAAAGTCTTTGACAAATTTCCTAGAACTGGTATTCCTGGGATTTTTGATAACTTAACTGATTATGAAAATTATGTCAATCTTTTAGTAAAAACCAATTGTATTGACAATCCGAAAAAAATATGGTGGGACATTCGTGTGCATCCATTTTTTCCAACTTTGGAGGTCAGAATTTGTGACGTTCCTTTAACTATTGACGAAACAATAACTATAACTGCTTTAATTCAAGCCCTTGTCGCGAAATTATATAAACTCAAAACTCAAAACTTAAATTTTATTGTGTACCATCGCGCCTTAATTAATGAGAATAAATGGCGTGCAAGTCGTTATGGCATTGACGGTAAAATGATTGATTTTGGTAAAGAATGTGAAGTTAATACGCGTGCCTTAATGGAAGAACTAATAGAATTTGTAGATGATGTTGTAGATGAATTAGGTTCAAGGAAAGAAGTCGAAAATTTAAGAACTATCCTTAAAAATGGCACTGGGGCTGATAGACAATTGGCTGTTTATGAAAAAACTAAAGATCTTACCAAAGTGGTAGATTATATCATGGAGCAAACCATTTTAGGAACAACATAGTACGAAGAAGATGCTGAAGCAAAAAACAAGGATGGCTATTTTGGATATGAACAATGACGAACCAAATCAAGGGTTGCGCTGTATTGTTGATATTGCCAAGTCATTCCATGAAGACCTTGATTATACTGTTTTTAATGTGAGGGCTAAAGATGAATTACCCGACTTATCTTATGATATTTATATTTCCAGTGGTGGTCCTGGTAGCCCGTTGGATAATGGTCCTTGGAGAGCAACTTATTTAAATTTGATTCAACAGCTATGGGATTTTAACAAACACTCCGCTGAAGAAAAGAAATTTGTATTCTTAATTTGTTATTCATTTCAGTTGGTTTGCGATTACTTTAAACTTGGTGAAATGAAACCAAGAAAAAGTACATCTTTTGGTATTTTACCAGTTCATAAAACAAAAGCAGGTCTAACAGATCCTCTTTTAGAAGGACTGGACGATCCGTTTTACGCAGTAGATTCTCGTGATTGGCAGCTCATTCAACCACGATTAAAAGTCTTTAAAGAAAGAGGCGCTTCCATTTTGAGTCTTGAGAAAATACGAACTCATGTTGAGTATGAACGCGCAATTATGGCCGTGCGTTTTTCAAATGAATTTGTTGGAACACAATTTCATCCAGAGGCTGATCCTGTGGGTATGTATACTCATTTTTCAAGCGAAACAATAAAGCAAAAAGTTATTAAGAATTTTGGAGAAACAAAGTATAACGACATGATGAACAAAATGGATGATCCTGATAAAATTATTAAAACCTATGCCCACATTATACCAAAATTCATCAAATCGGCCATTCAACAAACATCACAACAATTAATATCATAAGGACACTATGATCCCTAAATATCGTAAAGCATTCAATTCACAATTCAGTCAAAACACTTATGATGCATTAATGAATGATGTTATACAAAGTTTTGATTATACCCCCAAATTTAAAATTGCAGAAACGCCCATTTTTATACCAAACTTGTTAAAAACACGATTGATTGAAGCCTGTAACGATATTATGTCGGTTATTAATCAACCCAATTTTAAATCTTTAACAGAAGGTGCTTTTTTTGATGATAAAATGAGAGTTCCCAATGAAGATGACCATTCTAAATTTATACAATTTGATTTTGGTATTTGTTTAGACGACGAAGGAAACCCGACACCAAAGCTTATAGAATTACAAGGATTTCCTTCACTCTATTTTTTTCAGGATTTTATGGAAAAAATGTACAAAAAACATTATTCAATTGCTGATGGACTAAGTATTCACCCGCTTGGGCAATCCTCTGAAGAATTTGTTGAACTTT
>JAHEDS010000077.1 GCA_024641135.1 Flavobacteriales bacterium | reverse complement strand
TCAGGTTTTAAAGAAGCACCAAGAATTAAAGTTTTCTTTTTCATTTGTTAAAAAAGTGTTAAGAGTAAATATAAAAGTAACATATCACAAATTTAGTCGTCTCTACTAAAAGAACCTAATCAGTTCCAATTAATCATTAAACATCAAATCAATCAAAAAATGAAAAAATTTGCACTTTTGTGCGCAATCTTCTTTTGCGCAATTTCAAATGCTCAACCGTTAAATAACGAAACTAGAACAGGATCTATTTCTGGAAAAATTTTAGATGCGTCTCTTAATGAGCCGTTACCATACGTAAACCTTATCATTAAAAATGAGGCTAACGAAACTATTACAGGTGGAATTTCTTTAGAAGATGGTACTTTTAACATTACAAAAGTTCCTGAAGGAAAAGTATTTATAACCATACAGTATATTGGTTTTAAAACAATTACAAAACAAATTAATGTTGGCGAAAGCTCTTTTGACATTAATCTAGGTGATATCCTTCTAATCGAGGACATTGCTAATTTAGATGAAGTTACCGTTGTAGCACAAGTCTCAACTATTCAACAAAAGGTTGACAGAAAAGTGATAACAGTTGGAAAAGATTTAACAACAGCAGGGGCAACAGCTTCAGACATTATGAATAATATCCCATCTGTTAGCATTAATCAGCAAACAGGAAACATTAGTTTACGTGGAAATGAAAACGTGAGAGTCATGGTCGACGGTAAATTATCGAATGTCCCGGTAGCACAATTACTTAAACAAATTCCTTCAACTTCTATAAAAAGTATTGAATTAATCACAAATCCTTCAGCAAAATATAATCCAGAAGGTATGAGTGGTATCATTAATATCATCTTACATAAAAACACAAATATTGGTTTTAACGGTAATTTAAATGTTGGATTAACAGAAGAAATAAATGCCCGTTTTAATAGCTCAATTGATTTAAATTACAGAAACGGGAAATTTAATCTTTTTGGTAATTATGGAAATAATATTGGTAACTCAGCCAATTATGGACGTATTGAAAGATTAGATGACAACTCTGTACAATTATTTGATTTTCTAAATAATAATAAGTCTCATTTATATAAGGCAGGTATAGACTTTTATATGAATGATAATAATACGTTGTCATTCTTTACAAATCAAAATAAATATGACGGCGTTGGAAGCGGTTCAACAGGTGTTCAATACGTAAATCAACCACTACAAGAACAGATATTTGATAATTATACTGACAATTTATCATCTCAATACAATGGAGTTTTTAATCATAAATTTAAAAAAGAAGGCGAGAAATTAGATATAGAATTTGATTACAGTAAATTTAAACAAGATGAAATTGCCAATTTCAATTTTTTCAATATAGCATTCCCTCCTAATTATTCAGATTTTGTTAATACAAAAAGAGATCAAACAGTTGCAAATATTGACTACATAAACCCACTTTCAGAAAAAGTAAATTTAGAAATTGGTTTAGAAGCAAGGCTATTTGAAACAAACATGGATTATAACTCGACAGGGCTATCAATTAATGAAAATCAGGATGATATTATTAATAATGGCGATGAATACATCCCAACACCAAGTACAAATTTTAATTATAAACGAGATATTTATTCGGCTTATGCAACCTATAGTAAATCTTTTGAGAAATGGACTGTTCAAGTTGGGGTTAGAGCAGAGACTGTTAATGAGGATGCTAATGCAATAAAAAACTATGAAAATACTTCAGAAGCTACATCATTTAAAAATGATTATTTACAACTTTATCCATCAGCATTTTTTACTTATACCCCAGGAGAAAAAAATTCCTATCAAGCTAGTTTTAGTCGTCGTGTTGACCGACCTGGCTTAGAGCAAGTCAACCCTATTAGAGAATGGAGTACGCCATTAATTTCATCATTTGGAAATCCAGAATTACAGCCACAATTCACTAATTCATTTGAAATTAATTATACAAGAAAACTTGAAAAAGGAAGTATTACCTCTGGTGTTTTTTACAGAATTATTGAAGATGAAATAAATAGGGTTTTATTTATTGACCGATTAGACTTAAATAAAAGCATATTAAGTTTTGACAATTTCAATAATACAACTGCATATGGAATGGAATTAAGTTCTAATTATCGACCAACAAGCTGGTGGAGTTTAAACGCTAGTTTTGACTTATACTCAAAAAAACAAACAGGAATTGTTGAGACTTTAAATGCTCCCATTGAAACAGCAACGCCTAACGATATTTTATTATCAACTATAGAAGTAGATAATATAGTTTGGAATTTTAGAGTGTTCAATAATTTTAAAGCTACCAAAAAATTAAACCTATCTCTATTCTCGATGTATAGAGGAGAAGAAAAAGGATTACAAATTAACAGAAAACCGATGTTTATGGTTAACACAGGATTAAGATATAGTTTCTTGGAAGATGATAGAGCTACTTTTAGTTTTAATTACAATGACATTTTTAATACCATGAAGTTTAAATTTGATGGCGACAGACCATTCCCGTCTGTTGGAGAATTTAATTGGGAAAGTAACACTTGGAACATCGCCTTATCTTATAGATTTGGTGGAGGAAAATATAGAGCTCTTCAACGTAAAAACAGAGACAATAATGAAAAATCTGGAGGTGGCGGATTTATATAAAAAATATTTAATGACCTACATAATAGTTGATGGTTAGTGTAATGTTGGGTTGTTAAATACCAAAGTCCAAAGTAGAAATACTTTGGACTTTATTTTATAAAAATATAATCAATTGGCTTGTAAAAGTTAAAATATGTTAAAATTATTTTATAGCACAACAAAAACAATATTTATACGTTATGAGTACAATACTATCTAATTCTTCAACGTAAAATTTTTTTCAGAATTAGTCAGCTTATTAAAATTCAAAAACGTTAATAGATAGTATCCCCTAAAAAATTAGCGCCAAAAACTCGAAATAACTTGTTTCGAGTTTTTTTGTAAGAAAAATTTAAAAATAGTTTTCAAGGTAATAAATGGGTTAATTGGAAATAATTAATAAAAAAAAGCCGAAACTTTTAAGTTTCGGCTTTTTAATTTTGATTGTTTTTACCATTTTATAACGGCACTCGCCCATGTAAAACCACTTCCAAAAGCAGCCAGTACTATATGATCTCCTTCTTTTATTTTACCTTGCTCCCATGCTTCTGTTAAAGCAATAACAACTGAAGCTGCAGTCGTGTTTCCATACTTCATAATATTATTGAATACTTTATCATCACTTAGTCCAAATTTCTTTTGGATAAATTGGGCTATTCTCAAATTCGCTTGATGCGGGATTAATAAATCAATATCCTTTTTTGTTAGATTATTTTTCATCAATCCTTCTATAATAACTTCACTAAATCTTACTACGGCATTTTTAAACACAAAAGTTCCGTCCATATAAGGGAAATAAGAAATATCCTCTTCGGTAGACTCAAGAATTTCTGGTACCCAATGCGCAATACTTGGAGAAGCCACAATTAATTTATCGGCATATTTACCTTCACTGTGTAAATGCGTTGATAAAATACCCTTGGTAGTATCTTCCTCTCTTGATAACACACAAGCGCCGGCTCCATCACCAAAAATAACCGTAACACCTCGTCCTCTTGTGGTTTTATCTAAACCGTTACTATGATATTCTGCTCCAATTACCAAAATATTTTTATACATCCCTGTTTTAATAAACTGGTCTGCTACAGATAAGGCATATACAAAACCTGAACATTGATTTCTAACATCCAATGCGCCAACAGTTGGCATATCCAATAAATCTTGTATTTGCACGCCACAGCCAGGGAAATAATAATCCGGACTTAAAGTTGCAAATACAATAAAATCAATATCGTCTTTTGTTAATCCAGCTCTCTCAATTGCAATTTTTGCAGCCTTGGCACCCATAACAGCTGATGTGTCTTCACTTCCTTCAGGTATCCATCTACGTTCCTGAATACCAGTTCTTTCTTGTATCCATTCATCACTGGTATCCATCATTTTTGATAGATCAGCATTGGTTACTACATTTTCTGGCAGGTATTTACCTAAACCTATAATCTTAGAGTTGTACATGATTTTCTTAATTAATTAAGCAAAGTACAAAATTAATACATTAAAAACATAATGATTAAAATACCTTTTAAGAATTTAAATCCTATTTAAACTGTGTCAGTTTGTCACCTTTTGACTCTTGGTACTTTTTTTGTCTAAAGAACTTACATATTAATAATTATAAATTAAACATATATAACATGACAAAAGGAAATATTAATGTATCAGTTGAAAACATTTTTCCACTTATTAAAAAATTCCTGTATAGTGATCACGAAATCTTTTTACGTGAGTTAATTAGTAATGCTACAGATGCCACTTTAAAACTAAAACACCTTACAAGTGTAGGTGATGCAAAGGTTGAATATGGCAATCCTTTTATTGAGGTTAAAGTAGATAAGAAAGGAAAAAAGTTACATATTATTGATCAAGGTTTAGGTATGACAGCTGAAGAAGTTGAAAAATACATTAACCAGATTGCATTTTCGGGCGCTGAAGAGTTTTTAGATAAATATAAAGACTCAGCTAAAGATTCCGGAATTATTGGTCATTTTGGACTTGGTTTTTATTCTGCTTTTATGGTTGCTGGAAAAGTGGAGATTATAACTAAATCTTATTCAGATACACCGGCTGCACACTGGACTTGCGACGGAAGCCCAGAATTTAGTCTTACAGAATCTAAAAAGAAAGATCGAGGCACTGAAATAATCCTTCATATTGCTGATGATTCAACCGAATTTTTGGAAGAATCAAGAATTAGTGAACTTCTTTTAAAGTATAACAAGTTCATGCCTATTCCAATTAAATTTGGAACTAAGGAAATTAATGATCCAGACTTCGCTCCTAAAACAACAAAGGATAAAGACGGAAAAGAAACGACAGAACCTCACAAAAAAATTACTGTAGATAACATTATCAACAACCCAAATCCGGCGTGGACAAAGCAACCTGCCGATTTAAAAGATGAAGATTATAAAGATTTCTATAGAGAATTGTACCCAATGCAATTTGAAGAACCTTTATTCAATATTCATTTAAATGTTGATTATCCATTCAATTTAACGGGGATTTTGTATTTCCCTAAAATGACGAATGATTTAAACATTCAAAAGGATAAAATTCAATTGTATCAAAATCAGGTTTATGTTACGGATAATGTAGAAGGTATTGTACCGGAATTTTTGACTATGTTACGTGGTGTTATTGATTCTCCGGATATCCCTTTAAATGTTTCCAGAAGTTATTTGCAAGCAGACGGTGCAGTTAAAAAAATATCCTCATATATCACAAGAAAAGTAGCCGATAAATTAAAATCGCTTTTTAATAACAACCGAGAAGATTTTGAAGCTAAATGGAATGATATAAAAATTGTAATTGAATATGGGATGCTTTCAGAAGAAAAATTCTTTGAAAAAGCAGATGATTTCGCTTTATATCCAACAGTTGATAAAAAATACTTTACCTATGAAGAGTTATTTAATAAAATAAAAGCCAACCAAACAGATAAAGATGGTAAGCTAGTTATTTTATATGCTTCAAATGAAGATGCTCAACATAGTTATATAGATGCTGCAAAAGCAAAAGGCTATGAAGTTCTTCTTTTAGACTCTCCAATTGTATCGCATTTAATGCAAAAACTGGAAAGCACTAAAGAAAATATTACCTTCTCGCGTGTTGATGCAGATAACGTAGATAAATTAATTCAGAAAGACGATACAAAAATTTCTAAATTAACTGATGAACAAAAAACAGAATTAGAAACTCTACTTAAAGAGGTAATTCCATCAGAAAAGTTTATGGTACAATTAGAACCAATGGATAGTAACGCTACCCCATTTATGATTACACAACCAGAATTTATGCGCCGTATGAAAGAAATGCAGGCAACTGGTGGTGGTGGTATGTTTGGTATGGGTAATTTCCCCGAAATGTATAACTTGGTAGTTAATACAAACTCTCCGTTAGTAAGTGAAATTCTCGAAACAAAAACCAAAAAGAAACAAGAACGCTTAATCAATCAAAGTTTAGATTTAGCAAGATTATCTCAAGGATTGTTAAAAGGAGAAGAACTTACAAACTTTATCAAACGTAGTTACGAAATGATAAAATAGTTGCTGTTAACAAACGCAACTTGGAAGAGATTATAAGTTTCAATATAAAACCACTTTTTGTTTAATTTAGTTTAGCAAAAAAGTGGTTTTTGTTTTTAGTAAAACTATTTAAATAAATATGCTTCATACAGTATGAGTTTCGAAAATCAAAATAAAATACAGGTTTCCAATGATGAGATATTAGTATCAATAATTACTTGCACTTATAATCGAGCCAATTATTTAAACAAATGTATAGATAGCATTTTAGCTCAAACGAATAATCAATGGGAATTAATAATTGTAGATGATGGAAGTAATGACAATACATTTAATATCGTAAATAATTACATTCAAAAATATCCAAATATTAGATATGTAAAACACAAAAATTTAAAACTTGCTTTTTCAAGAAACGTTGGGTTACTGCTGGCTACTGGAAAATATATTACATTTTTAGATAGTGATGATACTTATAAAATAAACCATATTCAAAGTCGTTTAGATTACATGAAAAAAAATAGTCTGGTTGATTTAATTTATGGCGGAGTATATTTAAATGAAACTGTTTTTGTGACTGACTATTATAACCCTAATAATTTAATTGAAGTAAATGAATGTGTATTGGGTTCAACTTTTTTTGGGAAAAATAAGGTTTTTAAAGAACTTGGTGGTTTTGAGAATCTAAATTATGGTGAAGACACCGAATTTTTAGAAAGAGCTTCTAAAACATTTAAAATACATAAAATTTCACATCCGCAAACGTATATTTACACCCGTGCCATAGATAGCATTAGCTTAAAAAAAGAGGCTGAAAAAAATTAAAACTTCGAAAAACCCAAAAAAACAGAAAAAATTAACACCAATGATGGTTTAGTATTTATATTATAAATAATAGTAACTTCGTAATCACCATGCAGTTACGATTTATGAAGAAAGCTTGTTTTAAATGTAATTTTAAAGAATGATGAAACGTCTGTACATCTTATCCGTGTTTTTTATTAACCTTATAATGGTTTCACAAACCAATTTAGCGGTTAAAACTGACAGTTTAAAAACCACAAAAGTATCTCGTCAAATAATAGACAGTCTTGATCATAATGATGGCCCTTATTTATTTATTAAAAAGGATACAATTATTGAAAAATCCATTGTAAATGGTAAAATAGAAACTAAAAAATCTGATATAAGTACAATAAATATTAATTTTCCAGACGAACCTTCTATTTTAAGTGATGTACCAGAAATAGCTGTAATCAGCGACCTTCACGGCCAATATGATTTAACTATACAAATTTTAAAAAACAACCATATAGTCGACGAAAGCTTAAACTGGATCTTCGAAAAAGGACATTTGGTTATTGTTGGTGATATTTTTGATCGTGGTCCAAAAGTAACAGAATTATTTTGGTTGGTCTATAACCTTGAAAAACAGGCCGAAGATACTGGAGGAAAAGTACATTTTTTACTTGGAAACCATGAGTGCATGGTGATGCAAAATGATTTAAGATATATTAATAAAAAATATTGGTTAACCTCAAAACTTTTAAAGACACCTTACAATGATCTTTATGGAAAGGAAACTGTTCTTGGAAGATGGTTACGATCTAAAAATACAATTCTGAAAATAAACGACAATTTATTTTTACATGCTGGTATTTCTGAAGAATTTATTTCTAATGGATTTGATCTAGAAAAAACAAATCAACAAATGAGACAATCCCTATTTGAGGATGATAATGACCCTGCTTGGCACACATTATATGATAACTATTACGACAACAATGGTCCTATTTGGTATCGAGGTTATTTTAGTGTAGATTTTAACAAAAGTGATATCAATAAGCTTTTAAGAAAACTAAAAGTAAAACACATTGTTGTAGGACATACATCTCAAAAAGAAATTAAATCTTTATTTAAAAAGAAAATTATAGCCGTCGATTCTAGTATTAAAAATGGCACCTATGGTGAAATTCTTTTTATCGAAAATGGAATCTATTATCGCGGCACCATGAAAGGAGAAAAAATTAAATTAGATGAATAGTTAATTTAACATCATAACTATTCTTTTCTTGCCTGATCTAAAATTTCATTTTTAAACCTGTTTTCATTTACAAGAATATCAAAAAAACTAAGAATATAATCCTTCCCAGTAGCAAAAGACTGAGGGTCTTCAAAATAATGAGCATTATTATCTAAAATAGTAATGATTTCGCTTTTTTTACTTAAAAACTCTTTCCGTACTTGCTCAAAAACTGCCGCATCTCTCATAAATCCTCTATATATTCTTTCTGTAACCGATGATGTACCCAAGCTCTCGCCTTGAATTTGAGAAACGACTGCATAACTGGCATCTACAAAACCAGACATGTCAAAATCATAAGGCACAGGAGTCATTTTTTTATCTATATAAAAGAGCTTAACATTATGACCATACGCTTGAGAAAAATCAGTATTTCCAATCATAAACTGAAAAAAAGCATTACGTACAGACGACAATTCATCTTGATTTAAGGGATGTACAAATCGATCATAGCTCTTTCCATCAACTCTCTTAGCTAAAGTCTTATCATCTTCAATAAAGAATCCCTTTAAGCGATGCGATTTCGTTTTATTGTTTTTTATTTGATCAAAATCTATATCAACTAATCTGGTTTTAAAATAATAAGGCGAAATAGTTTCAAATAATTTATATATCAAATATTCCTTTATAACAATATCATCACTTTCACTTTGTAGTAAACAAGGCAATACCGCTTTTATGCTTTTGTTACCTTTAAATATTGTTTCATGAGCATCCGCTTTTTTAATTTTTATTTTCAACGGTGCAAAAAAACAGTTTTTAAGCCTGTTATTTCCACGTGCCCTTAACTGAATAGGCAAACTTTTCCAAGTCCCATCATTAGACTGATAGGATAATTCAGAGGCTATATAAGTAGAATCATTCGTTTCTTTTTTAAGCTCATTAATTGAATAAGATAATTTTATTGGTAAAATCTTAGCCTCAGAAAATACACCCGAGCTAATTTTAGAAACATCACTTTGTAACGCTTCTTGTGAGTGGGACCTATTAAAAATTAAGAAAATTAAAACAACGAAGAGATTACCTATTTGCTTTTTCATATTAATACATTAACTTTATCAAATATAACTAATTAAAAACTAGCATATCAGACAATATTTATCCATAATAAATTACAGAACACACCTCGCATTGCTAATCGCTTTTGCAGTAACCTATTTCTTTTGCAGGTTCAATATTAGCTTTGATTTAGATTTAACACTCTTAAGTATTGCCATTATTTTTCCTTTGGTATTTACCATTAGAGGCTCCTTTCGACGAAGAGAAAATGCTCTGGAACATTTAAGTGATTTTAGAAGTTCTCTAAAAACCTTGCAGTATTTTTTTATGGGTCACGAACGTTTATCACAAGAGGATAAAGATGAAATTCAAAAAATATTACTTGAAATAAACAGAGATACTTTAGCGCATTTAAGAAAAAAAGATTGTACTATAAACGACCTGGATGAAATTGTAGATAAAGTTTACCTGTTTACGGTAGACAAAAAAGAATTCATGACCAGAAGCTTACGCGATAAAGTTTTTAGGTTTTTAAAAGATCTTCATGAATCCATTGAAAATGTATATGCTATTCATACCCATAGAACACCCATCAGTTTGAAAGCCTATTGCCAGATTTTTATTTATGTATTCCCATTTATATATGCGCCAACTATTATTTATAGTATTGGTCCTAATAACTCTTCCTGGATTACTTATTTTATTGTTTTACTCACTGAGTTTATTTTAATCTCGCTTTATAATATCCAAAATCAATTGGAATATCCTTTTGACAATGTTGGAATGGACGACATCAATCTCGATAATTTTAAAATACACAGGTAATTAAAACCCAAGTATATTTAGTAATATTTATATATAAACCTTTCATTAATTCATAGTGGCATCACTATTGATTTTGTAAGAAAAATTAACTAACTTCGTTTAACTGCTGATATAAATCATTAAAACCATCCATATCAATGCATTGGCTTTAATGCTTGAGCAAGTTTACGCAAATGAAAAAATCTTAGTTTGATTTTCGGATTTTTTTTGAATTTTAAGACCTATAAATCAAAAAACTATGTTGAGGAATTTGACAAAAATGCTGAATCGATAATTGGAACTGATTATAATTACGGCTGAATTCTACTCTGATGGATAAAATTATAATCGGAATTTGGGCAAGTTTACGGAATTAAAAAAAACTAAATAAAAATATAATATGGATAACATAAATAATGATTTCTCAATTGGACTTCTTACATGGCAGGCTTTAATACTTTTATCAATTGCGCTTTGGATTTATTGTTTGATTGATATTTTAAAAAATAAGTTTGCTCAAAATGACAAAATAATTTGGGTTTTAGTAGTCATATTGATTCCATTTATTGGTTCGATATTGTACTTATTTATTGGAAAAAACAAGAAACTGAAATTAAACTGATAAAAAGCACTAAAAGCCAAAAACGGCTATAATTAATTACTTCTGAATTTCCTCTGCGGAAATCCTTCGGAATTAATTAACTTAGTACTTCGTCTGGAATTTGTAGCCAAATTCCCGTAACATAATCATACACGAACACGTTAAACGAATTTTGAAAATAATTTCTACCAACATAGCAAAACCAACTACCATTATTTTTAATGGGCAAAAGGTAACTACTGGCATTTTTAAAAACCCTATAAACACCCCTATTTATTTAGGCAAAGAAGCTGTTAAAGGTGATGAAGTTTCAGACCGCAATGTGCATGGCGGTGAGTTTAAAGCTTGCTATTTATTTTCATCAAAGCATTATCCTTATTGGGAAAAATTATACCCGAATTTAAATTGGGAGTATGGGATGCTGGGTGAAAACCTGACTGTATCTGGCATGGATGAAACTCATTTAATTATTGGAGACATTTATAAAGTTGGTGAGGCATTGGTGCAAATAACGCAACCTAGAGAACCTTGTTTTAAATTAGGTGTAAAATTCGGAACCCAAGATGTCCTAAAACAATTTATAGAGCATGGTTATCCAGGAACATATGTCCGAATACTTAAAGAAGGATTTGTTAAAACAGGAGATCATTTTGAACTGGTAGAAAAAGCAAAAAACAGTTTATCAACCTTTGCTTTCTTTAAATTATTATTTTCAAATGAAAAAGACCAGACCCTATTAAAACTTGCTCTTGAAAATGACTCTATTCCTTTAAAAAAAAGAATGAAATTAAAAGCATTTCTTAAATAAGATGATGGAATATCCTCGGGCATTTTTAAAAATGTTACACAGAAACTTTTAAGTTATCTTTGTTATAAATAATTCTATTTATATTTTGAAAGACCTTCTTCTTATAACACCGCCTTTCACTCAATTAAACACTCCTTATCCGGCTACGGCGTATTTAAAAGGATTTCTAAACACAAAAAACATCAGTGCCTTTCAAATGGATTTAGGTATTGAAGTCATTTTAGAATTATTTACAAAAAATACATTGCAAACGGTTTTTGAAAGGGCTTCAAAATTAAATACCATTCAGTCTGAAAATGCGCAAAGAATTTATGCCTTAAAAGACAGTTACCTAAAACCTTTAAATGATATCGTCGCATTTCTTCAAGGCAAAAAACCCTCTTTTGCAAGGCAAATATGTACAGATAATTTTTTACCGGAAGCTTCACGGTTTCAGCAGTTAGATGATTTAGATTGGGCTTTTGGATCTATGGGAATACAGGATAAAGCCAAACATTTAGCAACCTTATATCTGGAAGATTTATCAGATTTTATTGTGGAATGTGTTGATGAGAATTTTGGATTTAGTCGTTATGCTGAACGTTTAGGAAAAAGTGCTAATTCATTTGAAGAATTATACGCCCATTTACAACAAGACCCCACTTTTATAGACGTTATTACACTTCATATTCTTAAAGAAAAACTTCAAGTCATTCAACCTAAAATAGTTTGTTTTTCGGTACCATTTCCAGGGAATTTATACAGTGCTTTTCGCTGTGCCCAGTTTATTAAAACCAACTATCCAAACATTAAAATAGCCATGGGTGGTGGTTTTACTAATACTGAATTACGCTCAGTTTCAGATGCACGTGTTTTTGAGTTTTTTGATTTTATAACACTTGATGACGGCGAATTACCTATAGAATTATTACATAAACATATTACCAACCCAGATTCCAAAATATTTAAAAGAACTTTTCTTTCGGAAAATAATAAGGTGATTTATATAAATAATGCCTCACAACCTGATTATAAACAATCTGAAATTGGCACACCAGATTATTCTGATTTGCTTTTAGACCAATATATTTCTGTTATTGAAATTGCCAATCCTATGCATAGTCTTTGGAGTGACGGCCGTTGGAATAAACTAACCATGGCACATGGCTGTTATTGGGGAAAATGCACCTTCTGCGATATTTCATTAGACTATATAAAACTATATGAACCCATAGCGGCAAACATTTTAGTTGATAGAATGGAGCAACTCATTTCACAAACTGGTGAAACCGGTTTTCATTTTGTAGATGAAGCAGCCCCTCCGTCATTAATGAAAGCTTTGGCTCTTGAAATTTTAAAGCGACAAATAACGGTTACCTGGTGGACCAATAT
>JAHEDS010000076.1:5434-12824 GCA_024641135.1 Flavobacteriales bacterium | reverse complement strand
AAACAATAAGATTATAAGTAAAACAAATAGCTGGCGTGTAAGCTTTAGAGTTTTTTTTGACTAATTTTGCATATACATTTAAAACACAATTAAATTAAATATTATGGCATTAGAAATAACAGATGCATCATTTGAAGAAGCTGTATTAAAAAGTGACAAGCCAGTTTTGGTTGACTTTTGGGCAGCATGGTGCGGACCTTGCAGAATGGTAGGACCAATAATTGAGGAAATAAGTCAGGAATACGCAGGAAAAGCTGTGATTGGTAAAGTAGATGTTGATGCAAATCAAGAATTTGCTGCTAAATATGGTGTGCGTAACATTCCAACTGTATTAGTTTTTCAGAATGGTGAAGTAGTAGGTCGTCAAGTAGGTGTAGCTCCTAAAAATGTTTACACAGAGGCTATTGATTCGCTTCTGTAAAAATAAATTGAAAAAGAAAATTAAAAGGTTTACTTAAATAGTAAACCTTTTTTTATTTTAGAAGAAAATTAAATTAAATGAGTAGTAAAATAAAAATTCAAGATGCCATTGACACAAAGTTCATTGAGCAACGTAAGGTGTTTCTCTGGGGTCAGGTTGACGATAGCACGGCAAAGCACGTTATTGATAGATTAATGTATTTAGATGCTTTAGAAGTTAAAGATATTCATCTATATGTTAACAGTCCGGGAGGTTATGTAACGTCTGGCTTTGCCATTTACGATTGCATTAAATCTTTAAATAGTGACGTATCTACTATTTGTACTGGTTTTGCGGCTTCTATGGGGTCTATCATCTTATCGGCCGGAAAAAAAGGTAAAAGGTTTATTCAACCGCATGCCAGAGTCATGATTCATCAACCTAGTGGTGGTGCCCGTGGTCAAGCAAGTGATATTGAAATTACTGCGCAAGAAATTATAAAAACAAAAGAGTTGAGTGCAAAATTATTGGCTAAAAATTGTGGGCAGACTTTTGAAAAAATAATGAAAGATTTCAATCGCGATCATTGGATGGGAGCAGAAGAGTCTGTGGCCTATGGTATTGTAGATAAAATGATTTAATAAGCTTGAAGTGTAAAAATGGATTTTCAGCATGAACTAGAAAAAGTAAGTGGATTTAAAAACCTCGAGTTGCTTGCCAAACAAGTCGTAGAGGGGTTTATTGCTGGCATGCATAAAAGTCCGTTTCATGGGTTTTCAGCTGAGTTTTCAGAACATAAAATTTATAATCAAGGGGAGAGTACTAGGCATATAGACTGGAAGTTGTATGCAAAAACAGATAAGCTGTATACCAAGCGTTATGATGACGAAACCAATTTAAGATGTCATCTTATTATAGACAACAGCAGTTCGATGCATTATCCTAAGATGGATTCTTTTGATATTAAGCGTCTAAATAAAGTGGCTTTTGCAGCGTTGGCTTCTGCGTCATTAATGTATATATTAAAGAAGCAAAGAGACGCTATTGGGTTAAGTATCTATAGTGATTCTTATGATTACTATGCACCCGAAAAAGGAAGTGAACGTCATCATCAAATGTTGTTGCATGAGCTTGAAAAAGTTGTTATACCTAAATCAGAAAGTGCAACTACAGATACCTATAAATATTTGCATGAAATAGCAGAAAAAATTCATAGGCGATCGTTAATATTTTTATTTACAGATATGTTTCAGTCTTCAGTTGAAGAAGCGAAATTATTTGAAGCATTACGCCATTTAAAATATAATAAACATGAAGTGGTATTATTTCATGTGTTTGATAAAGAAAAGGAATTGGTTTTCGACTTTGATAATAAACCAAGACGTTTTGTGGATGTTGAAACTGGAGAATACATTAATCTATATGCCGATACTATTAAAGAAAATTATCATGCAGCCGTAGATAAGTATTTCGAGTCGTTAAAATTAAAATGTGCTCAATATAAAATAAAATATGTGGAGGCCGATATTAATCAAGATTTTAATAACGTACTCACAACGTACATGATAGAGCGTCAAAAGTTTATGTAATTAATTTTTATTTAAAAAACATTAAAAAACATTTGAGATATAAAAAAAGGCGTGTATATTTGCAACCGCAATAAAGCAACGGTCTGGTAGTTCAGTTGGTTAGAATGCCGCCCTGTCACGGCGGAGGTCGCGGGTTCGAGTCCCGTCCAGACCGCAAATTGCGAAAAAGCTCTGAGAAATTAGGGCTTTTTTTAGCACTTTAAAGAAGTTGTGTTGATTGATATACGCCTTTGTATATCAATGGTTTAGTAGTTAAACCGATGGAAAGCTTTCCTTTTTTCTTTACCGAAAATTGGGATGCTTTTTTGTTAAGAGACGTTTTTGTTTTGACAAGTACTTTCTACGACTTAATTTTTTAATTAAGTTGAATCTTTATATAAGGATGGACGGGTCAATTCATTTTATTTGCTGATTTAACAATTTGTATAAACCTAATGATGAAAATTATTTTAAAAGTTATGCCAATAACTATCAAATAGATTGGTCTTATGAAAGCTTGATTACTCTTTCGAAGATATAATCCAATAAAAAACAGTATTAAACCAACGATTAAAAAAACAACTTCTTTCCCGGGTTTATATTCACCACTTCTAACTTTAGACACTATGTAGATTGACTTCAATGTTACACCAGTTATAATTGAAGCTAGGCCAAGAGCATTCATTTGGGTTGACTTTTTTAGTACTATACCAAATACTAATAAAATAATT
Source organism: Flavobacteriales bacterium (assembly GCA_024641135.1). GTDB lineage: Bacteria > Bacteroidota > Bacteroidia > Flavobacteriales > Flavobacteriaceae > Yeosuana. The sequence continues at coordinate 10,125 of JAHEDS010000076.1, read as the reverse complement.
CCAACAAATAATAATCCTTTTGATTTCATCAAACTTTATTTTAGTTACAAAAATAAAGTTATTTTACTAATTGAAAGCTTTCCTTTTTTCTTTACGTTAAATTGGAATGCTTTTTTGTTTTTAGATTGGTTTAAATGAAAATAACTATTGGAAATTTGATTTTATAAAGGATCTTTAGATTGCTCCTTTAATTTGTAGTTATGATACGCTTTAAGGCCAGAAGCTTCGTATATCTCTATATATCTTGGGTCATTTCTTAAGAAATCAAAATTTGGCTGACTTATATAACTTATTTGTGGTAAGCCTTTTTTTATATGGAGATTTAAGTATTTAAAGGTACTATCTTTTTCTTCAAGCAAGGTATACATCCAGGCCATTAGTGAGGGAGATTTTTGCTCTATAGGAAGGGGGTCATATTTATGTTGGATTATTTTAATTATTCCAGATTTGAGGTCGCCACTCTTTAAAAAAGAAGAATTAATAGAATCTCCGCTGAGTTCAAAAAATTTAGCGAGGGCAAAAGCGGTTTCTTTGTATTGTTTTTTAGCAAAATAAGATAAATAAAGGAACTGGTATGGCGCTGGATTATTGGGTTTTTCGTTATGAACTATATACGAGATTCTTATTGCTTCGTCAAACTTTCTCGCTCGATACAAATCTCGAAGATAGTACCCCTTACTTTTTACGTCTAAAGGATCTATTCGTATGGCTTCTTTATCGAGCTTAAGAGCTTCATCGGTTTGACCAAATAGCCCTAAAAAGGATGCTAGGCTAAATTTTTCGTCTAATCCACCTGGGTTTAGTGTTACTGCTTTTCTTTTCTCTTTTTCGGCCTCTATCCATTGAAATTGATGAAAATAATAGCTACCCATAGCAAGATGGGCTCCTGAGTTAAGTGAGTCTAGTAAAACAGCTTTAATAGAAAGGTGTTTTGCAGAATCAAGGGCATTGGCAATTTGTGCTTTTTCTATTCTAGGAAGTGCCCAGTCTGCCAAATTAAAATAGGCAAGCGCCAGGTAAGCATGGGCTTCTGAAAATGTAGAATCCTGTACAATGGCGGCCTCGAAATATTTTTTGGCAGTAAACATCTCACCAGGAATCATATTAAGAGGGCCGTTAACAAAGTGAGATCGCCCTTTTAAGAAGCTCTCAAAAGCAATTGGGTCAATTTTCTTGCTATCTAAGAGTTGTTCGCTTCTGTTTGATAATTTGGATTCTATTTTTTTTGCAATATCTAATGCAATACGAGACTGTAAACCCACATAATTTTTTATATTATCCGTGTAAGACTCAGATAAAAGGATGGTGCCATTTTTTGCGTTAGTAAGACGCACCATAATAATAATTTCTGTTTCATTTTTAAGAACACTTCCTTCCAGAATGTTGTTAACATCAAGTTCGTTTCCTATGGTTTTTATATCTACATCTTTATCTTTAAAAGAAAAGGCAGATGTTGAAGCGATTACAGTCAATTCCGGGAATTTACAAAGCTGGTTAAGAATATAATCTGCAATGCCATCACTAAGATATTCCTGGTCTTTGTTGGGACTCATATCTGTAAAAGGAAGTACGGCAATTGAGTTGTTTAAAGCTAAATCATTAGCAGAATTATTATGAGCACTGGTTCTTTGAAGATCAAAGACAGCTATGGTTATTGCAATGCAAAGCGCAATTATAATGATAATGTTTAATCGTTTGTACGTCGCTTTATTTGTACTTTGTTCCTCTGAAATTTTTGACGTTTTTTTAAAACCTTCAGTAGTTACTTGATAGGTCCAGGAAAAAAAGATCCATATAGGAAGACCCACTATTAAGGTGAAAGTAATTGTTTTTAACACCCAGTCTGGTGCATCAAAAATGGGTAACATTATGGAGGCAACTTGTAGTAAAACCCATGCAACTACTAGATAAGCCAATGTTTCTTTTACAACATTTCTGCGTTTTAATTCATCAAAAAATTTCATCTTTTCGTTGAAAAGGTTATTATAAATATAAGACAAATTTATCTGATTTTGACGAAATATTGTTGTTTAATGAGATTCATTGCCTTCAAAAAACACCAAAAAGTGTTATGAAATCTAGAAGGTATTGAGGAGCAAAGGCTATATTTTAAACCAATAAAATAGTATAAAAATCACTAAATTTTTTTTAGAATATTTTTACTGCTAATGGCCATAGCAGTTAAAACTCCAGAGAATAAAGCGCCACCAACACCTGCAGTTACAATATCCTGCCCAGTTAAATAAAAGTTTTTAATTGGTGTTTTTGGTTTTAAGAAAGGTTGTCTAAATCTTGAGGGACTGTGGTCTAATCCATAAATTTCGCCTTTTGAATAATTAACAAAATGTCTCGTTGTAAGCGGTGTAGATAATTCGTAGCAATTAACTTTACCGTTTAGTTGAGGTAATTGTTTATATAATTCATTTAACAAACGGTTAGCTAATTCCTCTTTCATGGATTCATATTCTTTGTCTCTTTTCTTCCATGTAGTATGAGTCCATTTTTTAAAAGGTTCATAAGGTAATAAAGTAATGATGTCAATAGAACTTTTACCGGGGTAGCGATTGGACCAGTCGGGATCTTTTGCTGAGGGGAAGGAAAGGTACACTACCGGAAAGGGTTGTGATAAATCATTTAAATAGTTTTTAACACAGGTGTCATGATCTCCTTTTTCCGGATAAATCCAGTAATTTGTTTTTGGAAGTTGAAGTTCTTCAGGTGATCCTTCCAAACCAATATATAAACTAGCATGAGCTACTGATGGTTTTACCTTTTGTAACTGTTCTTTTAAATGGTATTTTTTAATAGTTTCAACGGGCAGCAATTTATTGTATGTGGTCATAATCCCTGCATTACTTACTATATTTTTAGCATACAGTATCTTACCATCTTTCATTTGCACGCCAATGGCTGTATTATTTTTAACTATTACCTGTTCAACTTCTGCATTTATCAATATGGTTCCTCCAGAAGCTTCAATGACAGGATCAATAGTTTTTACAATCTGTGATGACCCTCCTACAGGGAAACTACCACCATCAAAGTAATGTCTTGCAACGGAGGCGTGCATGGAAAAGCTACTTTGTTTGGGAGGTAAGCCATAATCACCATATTGACCAGTAAGCACTTTTATTAAGGTTTCATTTTTAGTTAATGAACGCAAAACTTCATCTGTAGTTTTATCAGAGAATTTGTGAAAGGGTTTTTTAAGAAAGTTGCCAAGAAATTTATTTAAAAATGGAGAAATGGTCTTACTAATATAATAGCTCTTACTTGACTTAACTGCTTTAAAGACCAAATCAACATAGGTGTTGATAGCTTGTTCTTCTTCGGGGAAATAAGAAATTAATTGTTTCTTAAAATTTTTAACGCCTTTTACAAAATCAAAGTGTTGGTCTCCTATAATAATGCGATCATAAACATCACCCATGTCTGCCCATTTTAATTGGCCGTTTGTAACATAGTCAAACAGTTTTTTTAACAGACTGTTTTCTCGCTGTACTTCTCCTATATAATGGATGCCCACATCCCATTCATAGCCTTTTCGCTTAAAAACATGAGTAAATCCACCAGCAGTATAGTGTCTTTCTAATACTAATACTTTTTGTCCTTCTTTAGATAAAATCGCTGCTGTTGAAAGGCCTCCCATGCCTGACCCAATAACAATAGTATCATATGATGCTTGTAATTGTGGATTTTGTTTGTAAGACTGAATCATTAATTTTTTTTTCTTTTGAAGTTGTTTTAACTACAATTTAGCCTATTTAATCTTCTTCCTTTTCTTCAACCGTTTCTTTCTTTACAATAACGCCTTCCTTAGAAATTGTTAATTCAACATTAATTTCTCCTTTTTCTAAGGCAATTTCATAAACAATACCTTCTTTAGTTTCAGAGGATTCAATGGCTTCAATATTATAATCTGAATAATTTGAAGCAATTACCAATTGAACTTCTTCAGGAAGTTCTGAAATATTCAATTCAAATTCAGTTTCTGTCCATTGGCCATCATTGGTAAAGTTCGAAGAATATTCTACTTCATCCATAATAAATTCAGCTTCCCATTCTGAATCATTTTCCATATCCCATTCAACATTTTTTGCGCCCGGAAATTTTTGTTCAAAGGAAGCTAAGACTTTTTCTGGCACTTTTTTGTCTGTATCACATGCTAAAACCAATAGTAATATGAGACCAATTACCTTAAACGCTAGTTTATTCATGGTATGATGTTTAAGTTATTTTGTTGTACTGCGTAAATAGCTATTTTAAAAGTACAATATTTTGGTTAGAGAATATCTAAAATTAGAAACAATTGATAAACAGTGTTAATTCTTTTTAATACTTCTTTCGAACCGTATTTTCCTAACACCATGGTCTGTATCATATTGCTTAACTTCTTTAAAATGATATTTTTTATACAAAGCTGTAGCAGGATTGTTTTCTACACCTGTTTCAACGGTAAACATGCTTGAGCTGTAGGTGTTAAACACAAAATCAATTAATTTACTAGCGATGCCTTGCCTAAAGTATTTTGGGTTTACTACCAAACTTTGAATATGTATCGAACTGTTAGTATGGTCAATTTCTATAACGGCAGCAAGAACTTTGTCTTTTTGATACCCATAAAAAGTATTCGTGCTATTTATAAAACTTTCAAGAGTTCTTTTTAATGGAGGGAAATCAACAGCCTTTAA
>JAHEDS010000076.1:0-5334 GCA_024641135.1 Flavobacteriales bacterium | reverse complement strand
CGAACACCGCCTTTTATTTGGTTGCGAATTAAGGTGAATTCACCCCATATTCCACCAATATTGGCTTCTTGGGTACTGGGTTCATTCAAATTTAAAATTTCAGTACTTATTTTAGAAAGATTTTTTAATGAAACAGATTGTTGTATTGTTTCCTCGGTTGTTTTTACGTTAATGTTCCTAAAAAATTCCATAAATAGGTGCTTAATTTTATAGACTTTTATTTATTCTTCAACTTGTAAAATGGGTAAAAGGGATTTCCACAAGCGAAGTGTTTATCCCTAATCTATATAATGACAGAATTTATTAATTGTCTAACAAATATTTTAAGTTTAATAAGGATGAATGCTTTCCATACCTACTTGAATAGCCTTCTCATTTAAAGGGATGAGGTGGTGATAACGTTCAGAAAGGGATTTTTTAAGACCAGCAATAACATTTTCTAATTTTACAATGGGTTTTTTCTTCAAAAACCCACCAAGAATTACCATGTTAAATATTTTTTTATTTTCCATTTCTGCGGCTAATTTTGTCCCTTCAATTTGGAAAACTTGGATATCCTTTCTTGTTGGATGATGAGAAATACCGTTAGGATCATAAATTAATAATCCACCTGGTTTTACACTATTCTCAAACTTATCCATTGATTGTTGATTTAAAATAATGGCCGTGTCAAAAAGTTTTAAATAGGGAGAGCTTATTCTTTCATCACTTAGTATTACGGTAACATTAGCGGTTCCACCTCTCATTTCTGGACCATATGAAGGCATCCAGCTAACTTCCTGGTTTTCCATAATACCTGAATAGGCTAAAATTTTTCCCATTGAAAGCACACCCTGACCTCCAAAACCTGCAATAATAATTTCTTCTGTCATAACTATTGTTTTAATTTTCCATCAACTTTTATGTCGCCTAATGGGAAATACTTGAACATATTTTCTTCCATCCAGATATTGGATTCGTTTGGTGTCATTTTCCAGCCAGAATTACAGTTGGAGACAATTTCAATAAATGACAATCCTTGTTTTAATCTTGTGTTTTCAAAGGCTTTCTGTATAGCTTTCTTAGCCTTTCTGGCGTGTTTATGAGTGTGTACAGATTGGCGTGTTACATAATAAACACCTGGTAAATTAGCTACCAGTTCAGTTATTTTTAATGGCGACCCCATAGATTTTATTTCTCTTCCATATGGAGAAGTTGATGAAATCATGCCTTCTAAAGTAGTTGGAGCCATTTGTCCACCAGTCATTCCATAAATACCATTATTAACAAAAATAATAACGATATTTTCGCCTCTGTTACACGCATGAATGGTTTCGGCAGTTCCTATTGCCGCTAAATCACCATCACCCTGGTATGTAAAAACATATTTTTCTGGCCAGGTTCGTGCAATGGCTGTAGCAACGGCAGGGGCTCTACCGTGAGCTGCCTGAGTCATATCGATATTCATAAAATCATAAGCCAATACAGAACATCCAACGGGAGCAACGCCTATAGTATCTTCTAAAATTCCCATTTCATCAATTACTTCCATGGTAAGGTTATGGGCTGTACCATGACCACATCCAGGACAATACGATAACGCAGTGTCCGTCATTAATTTTGTTTTACAGAATACTTGATTCTCGGGTTGTATGATATCTAAGATTTCCATTTTTTATTATTTTTTGTTCTAAAGCTTCCAATACCTCTTCTGGAGTATGTATAATACCTCCAGTTCTACCAAAATGTTCTACAGGCACCTTGTGTTCTACTGAAAGTTTAACATCTTCAACCATTTGACCCGCATTTAATTCAACACTTAAAATACCCTTAACCTGATCAGCTAATTCAAATAATGGCTGTTTTGGATAAGGAAATAAGGTAATAGGTCTTAAAAGGCCAGCTTTGATTCCTTTTTTTCTTGCTAATTCTACTGCTTTTTGGCTAATTCGTGCACTTGATCCATAGGCAACAATCAAATACTCGGCATCATCACATAAGATTTTTTCATAACGTAAATCTTCTTTTTCCATTTGCTCATATTTTTTCATTAATCTATGAACTCTGGCTTCCATTTTTTCTGATTGTAAATCCAGTGAAGTGATGATGTTTCGCCTTCTGTTTTTTCGTCCGGTAACGGCCCAGCTATCATATTTCTCAATGATTTCGTCATTGGTTAATCGTGGTAGTTGATCTTTTAAATTTACTTTTTCCATCATTTGCCCTATTAATCCATCCGATAGAATTAATACAGGCGCACGGTATTTAAAAGCAATATTAAACGCGTCTTCAACAAAATCTGACATTTCCTGAACAGATGCGGGGGCTAAGACATATAATTTATAATCGCCATGGCCACCACCTTTTACAGATTGAAAATAATCGGCTTGGGAAGGTTGAATAGTTCCTAATCCAGGCCCACCACGAACCACATTAACAATTACAGCTGGTAATTCGGCACCTGCCAAGTATGAGATTCCTTCCAATTTTAAAGAAATTCCAGGACTCGAGGATGAGGTCATCACCTTTTTGCCGGTACTTGCAGCACCATATACCATATTTATTGCTGCTATTTCACTTTCGGCTTGTAAAACAACCATTCCAGTTCTTTTCTCAGGTTGTTCAGTCATTAAATATTCAATGACCTCTGATTGTGGCGTTATTGGATAACCAAAATAGGCATCAGCTCCGGCCCGAATGGCGGCTTCGGCCAATGCTTCATTACCTTTCATTAACTTTAATTCTGACATTTTTTAGTTTTTAAAAAATTAAGCAGATACTTTAACTCTGTATACCGCGATTGCTCTGTCTGGGCAAACTATACCACAATTTGTACAACCAGTGCACGCTTCAGGATTTTTCATATAGGCATAATGATAACCTTTACGGTTTACATCAGTCGACATTCCAATCACATTTTCAGCACAAACAGGAATGCATACTTCACAGCCTTTACAAGCTTCCGTATCTACTGCTATTGCTCCTTGAACTTTTGCCATATTAATAATATTAAGGGTTGATATTAACTTCTAATTATAAAATTCATAAATTTATTGCTATTTGATTAATAAAAATATGACATATATCAAGTTTTGATGATTTTTTCTTTTGTAGTGAATGGTGTACTATGCTAAAGGATATTAATCTTTAAATAACAGGTTGCTATTGGCACATGAGAATTAAACAAGGGTAAACTACTGAAATAAAAGCATTTAGTCGAACATATTTTTTTTATTTCAAAATAATTCTTAAATTGGACTAATTAGTCTTTTTTTAAAAGCATTTAATTTAGACTTACCCTTTCTACTCTAACTTAATTATTGCTTATCTCATATTCTAATTATGTCTTTGCAGTTAAATGATAACAGTTGTATTGCCGTAATTGGTGGTGGTCCCTCAGGAAGTTTTTTTACTTATTTTGCATATGATTTTGCTAAAAGATTTGATTTAGAGCTTACTATTGATATTTATGAGGCAAAAGATTTTAGTAAAATAGGTGCAGGTGGCTGCAACCATTGCGGAGGTATTATTTCTGAATCGTTAGTCCAAATGTTAGCTGCAGATGGAATTGTGATACCTTCAAACATTATTAGAAGTGGCATTAATACTTATACGCTTCATGTCGAACAAGGACAGTCTGTAATTAAAACACCCAGTAATGAACAAAGAATTGCGTCTGTATTCAGAGGCTGCGGACCAAAAGGATGCCTTGACACCTCTCAACGTAGTTTTGATGACTTTTTACTCATGTTATGTAAAGAAAAGGGAGCTAATATTGTTTACGAAAAAATCACAAATGCAGAACGAACTGATGATGGAATATTTATCGAATCCAAAACCTTTGTAAAGAAGAAGTATGATTTGGTTGTAGGCGCTGCTGGATTGAATTCAAAAACTTTTGAAATGTTTGCTTCTATTTGCCCAGAGTTAGTTCCTCCTAAAACTACACGTACATATATCAATGAGTTTTTTTTAAAAAAAGATATAGTAGAAATATTTTTCAGCAATTCAATGCATGTCTTTTTATTGGATCTACCAAACATAACATTTGGGGCCCTCATTCCGAAAGAAAATTATGTCACTTTAGTACTTTTAGGACAAGACATTGATAAAGAAATTGTTAAAAAATTTGTTGAATCAGAACAAGTTAAAGGGTGCTTTCCAGAAGGTCTCAATTTGGAAGAAGCAGCTCATTGCAAATGCTATCCATATATCAATGTAAAAGCCGCAAAAAACGCCTTTAACGATAGAGTTGTATTAATAGGAGATTCGGCGTCATCCAAGCTCTATAAAAATGGTATAGGAGCAGCATATATTACGGGTAGAGCCGCAGCTAAGGCTGCTGTATTTGAAGGAATCAGTAAAGAAAGTTTTAAAAAATCTTACTATAAAACATGTCAGGATTTAAATCTTGATAACCAAGTAGGGAAATTTATTTTTTTTGTGACTAAAATTATTCAGAAATCTAAATTTTTAAAAAGAGGGCTTCTCCAAACGGTTATTAATGAGCAAAAAGATGCCAGTGAAAATCGCATAATGAGTTCTATATTATGGGATACTTTTACGGGAAGTGCAGGTTACCGCAATATTTTTGTTCGCTTCTTAAACCCAAAGCTTCTTTTTAAATTCTTCTGGAACATTATTAAAACTAATATATACATTAAAAAATATGAAAGAAAAAGCTCTTGGAACTAGCTATAAAGATGGCGAAATAGTAATAAAAAAAGGATCGGTAGGAAATTGTTTATATGTTATTCAATATGGTAAAGTTGAAATATTAGACGAAAAAGACGGGGTTGAAATAAAAATTGCAGAACTCTCTGAATCTGATTTTTTTGGAGAAATGGGCATTTTTGAAAAAGACGTTCGTTCTTGTACAGTGAGGGCTTTAGGTGATGCTAAAATTTTAACTGTAGATAAAAGAAATTTATTAAAAACGATTCAGCAAGATGCTACATTAGCGTATCGCATGTTAGAAAAATTATCTAATAGATTACGAAAAACTAATATAAAACTTACTGAGTCTTTAATGATATAATTGTGTATTAAATTTTAATATTTTTTGCTATTAAATAATTGAGATTAAAGGATTTAAAAAATTATTTATATGTTAATATTGTTTTTTTATATGAGAAAATAACATATATTTGAGTAAATCTCCACTTATTTAATAGCAAATTTAATAGCAAACCGGAAGACTTATAAAGTTGGTTATAATTCTTTTGATTATTGTTTTAAAGGTTATTTATTGCCTTTTTAACAAATTTAAGCACACTAGTTTTTTATTGTTATTAACTTTAATTCATTCGTTATGAAAGTACATGGCCACCCTCTCCATTTCTTGCTTATTAACCT
>JAHEDS010000150.1 GCA_024641135.1 Flavobacteriales bacterium | reverse complement strand
GAACTGGTTGGTCATGGATTAGGAAGAAAAATGCATGAAGATCCTGAAATGCCAAATTATGGCAAACGTGGACGAGGTAAAAAATTTGTTGAAGGCATGGTAGTTGCTATAGAACCTATGATAAATTTGGGTACTCACCGAATAAAACAACATCATGATGGTTGGACAATTACTACGTTAGATAATAAACCCAGCGCCCATTTTGAACACGATGTGGCTATTATTGATGGGAAACCAGAATTACTTTCCACCTTTGCTTATATTTATGAAGCCCTAGGTATTGAAAGTAATGAAGAAGATGAATTTAGACAAACTACATTAATTTTATAATTTATGAAAATTACTGATATAGAACAAAAAGAGGTTTTTAAGGGATTTAAAGGACGCTTCGTACATATGGAAAGTTTTAGTATTGGGTTTTGGGAAATTGAAGCCGGATGCGAATTACCTTTACATTCGCATATACACGAACAAACCACTGAAGTTATTGAAGGTGAATTAGAAATGACCTGTGGTGATGTAACTAAAATATATACACCGGGTATGATAGCAACAATCCCCTCTAATGTGCCACATAAAGGTAAAGCGATTACAAAATGTAAATTAACCGATGTGTTTTGCCCTGTAAGAGAAGATTATAAATAACCCTACTACTTGAAACATCTTTTTAAATTTTTTTTAAATTTTTTCCCCAGACCATTTTTAATTCGGTTAAGCTATACTATTAGTCCATTTCTAGCCTTTTTTCTAAAAGGCACAAATTATACAGATCCTATTGATGGAAAGAGTTTTAAAACCTTTCTTCCTTACGGATATGGACAACAACGAAACAATGTATTATCTCCTTCAACATTAAGTTTAGAACGCCATAGGTTGCTATGGTTGTATTTAAAAAACGACACTAATTTCTTTACAGATAATTATAAAGTGCTTCATTTTGCTCCAGAACAGGCTTTTTATAAGCGTTTTAGAAATATGAAAAATCTGGATTATGTGACTACAGATTTAAATTCTCCACTAGCTGATGTTAAGGCCGATATCTGTAATTTACCCTTCAAGGATAATGATTTTGATGTTATTTTATGTAATCATGTATTAGAACATATTCCAGATGACACCAAAGCCATGCAAGAATTATATCGTGTTTTAAAACCTGGCGGTTTTGGTATATTTCAAATTCCGCAGGATCTAAAACGCGAACACACTTTTGAAGATAATACCATAACTGATAAGAAAGAACGCGCCAAAATTTTTGGGCAATATGACCACGTTCGTATTTATGGCAGAGATTATTTTAATAAACTTAGAAACGTAGGTTTTAAGGTTAAAGAAGTAGATTATACTGCTAATATTTCTGAAGAATTAATTAACAAATATTGTCTGGCAAAAGGAGAAATTATTCCAGTAGTCTTTAAAACTTAAAATTCAGGAAACCCATTTAAACCAATAGTTTCTAACTCATTCTTCTCATTCTCAAAAATTAAAAACACCTTTAATTCTTTGTGCTGTTCTAAAAAGGATGTTACCTTTTCTATTCCCATTGTTTTAAAAGCTGTAGCATATCCATCTGCCATCATACAATTAGAAGCAATTACCGAAATACTCAATAAATTTGTTTTACTTGGGTATCCGGTTTTGGTGTCAATAATATGAGAATATCTGTTGCCAGCATCATCAACTTTAAACTTTCTATAGGTACCAGAAGTTGCCATGGCTTCATCTTTCAAAGAAATAGCGCTAATAATAGATTGTGTACCATCAAAATGTGGCATTTCCACGCCTACTTTCCATGGTTTATCTTTTTCTTTATTTATGCCTTTGGTTCTTATTTCTCCTCCAATCTCAACAATATAATTTTCAATTTCCTGACTTTCTAAAAAATCAGAAATCACATCTACCCCATAACCTTTAGCAATTGCATTAAAGTCAATAAAAGCGTTTGCGTTTTCTTTAATTATTTTATTACCCTCGACACTTACCTTATTTAATCCTACAGATAACATTAAGCTATCAATTTTAAGGCTATCTAGATTTCTAACATTACCTTCCGGACCAAAATCCCAGGCGTTTACCAAATTTCCAATGGTTGGATCAAATGCGCCTTCAGTTTGATTATAAATGACATTGGAGGCATTAAAAACTTTTATAAAATGGTCATCAACCAGGTTTGATTCATTTCTGTTTAATTTAGAAATATCTGAATTAGTTTGGTAGGTAGACATGGATTTATTCACCACATAAAACAAACTATCTATACTATTTTGAAAATGCAGCATGTCTTTAGAATAATACTGAATGGAATAAGAGGTTCCAAAAACAGGCCCTGACATCTTAACATTAACAGGCTTCCTGCAACCTACAAGAGCAGAAAAAATCAGCAATCCAAAAATATAATTCTTCATGTTTTTAATTTAAATTGGTTTCTAAGACCTGAATACCATTATACTCAATTAAATACTCTTCATTTAAATACAAAGGTAATTTTTCGTTTTCAGCGTTCGCCAAGCCAACCCCAGCATATAAAACCTGTGCATTTTTTTCTCTAGCATGTTTTTTAAAAGATTCCATCCAGATCACGTCATAATTATTAGGATTTTCTGGTAATAAAACGGCTCTTACAATCACAAAAAAGTATTGGCTTTTTTTATCTATACACACAAACTGTGGATGTTTTTTAAGTTTACTATTTACAGCAATAAACTCAAAACCACGTTGCTCTAAATCTTTGCCAACATGGTTCATTGCCAAATTATGTAATTCCTGTTCTGAAAGTGCTTTACTCATGATGCAAAATTAATATTAAAATATTTCAATCACTAAATTTAAAATTTGTTTAACTTTAAAACCAGTCTGTAACTATTTTAATAAATACAGATTTTATAACCAACCCAAACTGCACCATAGCTTCATTTACTTACAACTGTAAGTATATGATTAAATTTTTTAGGCATATTCGCCAAAACCTTCTCAAAGAAGGCAAAACTATCAGCTACCTCAAATACGCTATTGGGGAGATTGTATTGGTAGTGATTGGCATTTTGATTGCGCTTCAAATCAATAATTGGAATGAACAGCGAAAAGAACGCAGCCTGGAAAACATATTTCTTAAGCGTTTTGAAGTTGAGATAAACACCAATCTCGAAAATATTTTGATTGCTATTTCTTTAAATAAAAGCCGTATTAAACGTGCTGAATTTTTGTTAAGGACGATAGATAAGCCACAGCTGGCCGAAGATTCTTCCAGTTACTTTATGAAAAGTATTGAACATGCCGGTTATACTAATATACCCCTTATTTCCGACAATGCTTTTGAAGAACTCAAATCCAGTGGAAATCTTTCCCTAATTAGTAATGAGGCACTCAGAACAGCCCTTCAAAAATACTACTCTTGGACATCTGCCGAAGGACAATATAATTTTCTTCAACAAGACATTCAACTTAATTATTCCCATCTTAAATATGGTGTTTTTACGGCGAGTCAAGTTATAGAAATGGGAGACTATTATACATCCAAAAATTATAGTG
>JAHEDS010000149.1 GCA_024641135.1 Flavobacteriales bacterium | reverse complement strand
TCCTTTCTGTTTAAAAATTCCTCATTATTGGTAGAACCAATAAAATGGTAGTCGTCATCAAAGTAGTAATCATAGGTTTTTATATCACCGTTTAGATAAGCGTTTAACCAGGTGTCATACACTTGTAAAATTTCGATTTCTTGTTTTTTGGTTAGTTTCATGCCTAATTCTCAGGTAAAGTAATGATGAATGTTGAGCCTTCGTTTTCTATGGTGTTTGCTTTAATATCTCCATCATGAGATTTTATGATATCATAACTTAAACTCAATCCTAATCCTGTTCCTTGTCCCGTAGGTTTAGTGGTGAAAAAGGGCTGAAATATTTTATCAAGTATTTTCTTCGGAATCCCATTCCCATTATCACTTACACGAATTTCAACTAGATTTTTAATTTTCTTAGTCTCAACAGACACCTTGGGTTCGTAATCTTCTAAATGCAATTTTTTCTTTTCATTTACTGCGTAAAATGCGTTGGTTATTAAATTTAAAACCACACGACCAATGTCTTGAGGTGCAATGTTGATGTGTTTAATGGAGTCATCGAAGTTAGATTCTAACGCAGCATTGAAAGATTTGTCTTTGGCACGCAAACCATGAAAGGCGAGACGTAAATATTCGTCAACCAATACATTAATATCGGTCAGTTCTTTTGCTCCAGAACTAGTTCTACTGTGTTGTAGCATCCCTTTTACAATACCATCGGCCCGTTTGCCATGATGGTTTATTTTTTCTAAATTTTGGATAACGTCTTGTGCAATGGCATTGACTTCTTCCATATCACCATTATGGATTTCTTCTAGCATTTCTTCCAGTAATTCTTTGCTGACTTCAGAAAAATTATTGACGAAGTTTAAAGGGTTTTGAATTTCGTGAGCAATGCCAGCAGTGAGTTCACCCAAACTCGCCATTTTTTCAGATTGAATTAATTGTGCCTGGGCTCCTTTTAAATCATTCAGTGATTGTTGCAAGGCCTTATTTGTATCTTCTACTGCTTTCCTTTTTTGTTCCAGTTCTTCAATGGTTTCTTCAAGCAAGATAGCCGTAGTCCGTTTTACTTTCTCGGTTCTCTCCAATTTGAATTCAGAAATGGAAAAATCTTTATCTGCTTTTTTTAATGCACTTATCAATTGAACTTTTTCGTTAGCACTAATATGTTCATTTATAAGAAGGAAGTCGTGTATAGTTTGTAGTTCCGGTTTCATTTATTTCTCTTTAAAGGCAATACAACAGGTGGTTAAATTATGCATTTCTAAATTACCTCCTGTAGCTCTTCCTAATTCTGCATTACTAAACATACCAGCCATTGGAACATTCCAAACATTTTTAATGCCCTCTAATTCCTGAGTCATTAATGGCCCTAAAGAAAGTATTCTACCGGCACAGCTGAATACAACAATAGCATCTGCTTCCGGCATTTCTTGGGCTTTTAAATTCTCAACTCCTTTCACCACTTTTTCCATCACATCAAAATCAGGAGGTAAAGAGAACCGGACTTTTGATCCTTGTGGTACTGCGCCACTGGTGTAATACGAACGGTCGTTCCAGTCAACCCTAAGTCCTGGACGCATAACGGGGTCGCCTTTTTCCCGCTGCAATTGCAATGGAAAATTGGCCGCAATTTCTATGAGTAAATTATGATTTTCAGGAGATACATTTTCAATGCCTCCATATTTTGCAGTGAGGTCAAGCACAGGAAGATTATCAACCGTATATACATGGTTGCCTTCACTTTTTGTTACCAGCTTTTCCGTTCCAACAGGTTTCCACCCGCAAGTAGCAATCCCTTTTATTTTGATATATTCTTCGTCTACAGCGATACATACCATGGCATTATCGCTTTCTTTTCCATTGGTAAAAACAAATGTTTCAGAAAATGAATAATCATCACCAGCAGCACCTCCAAATGCATTTACTTCTGGCCCGGCAACTGCTTCTATTCCACGAAGGATTGCTTCACCGTCTGCAGCTGCATTGCTTGTACCAATGAGAAAAGCAGGTTTACTGAATTTAGTTTTTGCTTTATTGGCAACACTTATAGCTACTTCTCGATAATTTTTTCCCGGATACTCTTCAAAATATATTTCAAAATGGTCTTTGTGCATGTCCAGTAAAAGGATAGCGGCAGATCCTTTCTCAGTCTCTTCATCTATAAACTCTCCATTAGTAGTGCAACCAAAAACACCGATGCCTTGAGTATCGAGTATATTACTGATGGCAATTCTATCCATATTTTTTGAAATAAAACATATGGCCAGTGTTGGCTTGAAGCCATCCTTCATGCTTTTTTCTAAAGCATTTTTAATTTCTTCAGAAGTCTTTCCTTTTAATGATTTGGCTTTCATGGACTATTTTTATTTGTTAGTTATACTCAAGACCGTTATTGAAACTATAGTAAAAAATGGGTTCTTTTAATATAGTATATTGTCTAAAATCCTATTGAGATTGCTTTCCATATTCCCTAAATGATTATCAACCATAAAAATCTCATTAATTTCATTTCTAAAATTTTCAAGTTCAATATGACTGTATTCATGTAATTGAATTCCTCTATCTATTTTTTGAAAGCGCTTATCCTCCTTGTCTTTACAGAATTCTTTATATATTTTCTTAAAAGTCTTCTTGTCAACTTTTGATTTAATTAATTTGATTTCCTCTTTTGATTCTATGTCGTCAACATTGGCACAGAGTAACATAATATATATTTGTAACTCTTCTTTGGTCCATTTTTTTGTTTCAGATGTCATAATGTATTTGGTTTTGAACGGTTAGTATATTTATTTTCAAGTTATTATTAAGCAATATAACTTTTTTTAATGTAAATTTTTTTTAAGTGTATTTCTAAATAGTTTTATCATCTTCTGATTTATTTTTATGTTCTTTTTTTATTTTTATATAACCCGTTATCAAGCGCACTCCCAACCTAGCAAATAAGATGATGGCTATTACCATTATAATGTTAAAACCGTCCATTCCTTTTGTTTTAAGATAGTTGCATATTCCTGTTATTTATAAATAATTTATCAACGCATAATTTCACTATAAGCGTATTTAAAATATTTGAAAGTTTTGTTTTCCATAATTAGGTTTTGGCGTTTGCTTCTAAAGAGTTTGATCATTGGTTGATTTCTAAATACTTTTCTAATAATAATTTTAATTCATGATTTACTTGCAAAAACCTTTGGCACTGAATTAAAGAATTGATCCCATAGATTTTAAACATATCCAATTTCGCAACCGTTTCATTGTCTTCCAGAATAAAACTAATATCACCAATTAGGGCTGTTTCTCTTAAATTTTTTAACTGACTATAATATTTTATGGTTAGCGGCACGCCATATTCTTCACATATTCGATTGTTCAACTCAATAGCATTAACCACATAATCATATGCCTTGAAATATTCCCTTAATTTATTCTTTATGGAATCAGAATTTATTAATTCATAGGCCTCTGGATTATTGTTGATTAGGTTGGACTGGTAAGCAACCCTAAAGAAAAAAGGGTCCATGGTGGCTTTTAATTTTGAAATCGAATCTACTGAAACGTTGTTGCTTAAGTTAAGTAAGTTATCAAAAAGGGT
>JAHEDS010000075.1 GCA_024641135.1 Flavobacteriales bacterium | reverse complement strand
GCAATTGATGCTAAACAAATTGATAATCAATGGAAAGTACATTTAGCTGGTGGAAGTATCCCTACAAATATTGATTTATTTGAATGGGCAAAAGAAGTAGAATTCCGAGGGGCTGGTGAAATTTTATTTACTTCTATGGATCATGATGGGACGAAAAATGGGTTTGCAAATGAAGCTTTGTCAAAATTGTCAAAAATCGTAAATATTCCTATCATAGCTTCTGGAGGAGCTGGAACTATTCAGCATTTCATAGACACCTTTAAAAAAGGCAATGCCGATGCAGCTTTAGCAGCTAGTGTATTTCATTTTGAAGAAATTTCTATTTCAGAATTAAAAAAACAATTAAAATCAAATAATATAGAAGTACGATTATAAACAATATTATGAAAATATCTTATAACAATAACGGCCTTATACCAGCTATCATTCAAGATGAAAAAACAAAAAATGTACTCATGCTTGGATATATGAACGAAGAAGCCTTTCAGAAAACTTTATCCACTAATCAGGTTACTTTTTTTAGTAGAAGTAAACAACGGTTATGGACAAAAGGTGAAGAAAGTGGTAATTTTTTGCATGTTGTGAATATTAAAAACGATTGTGATAGTGATACTTTATTAATACAAGTAATTCCAGAAGGACCAACTTGCCATACGGGAAGTGACACGTGTTGGAATGAATTAAATATTCAAAATTTTGGATTTTTAACTCAACTTGAAAGTGTAATAAAAAGTAGAAAAGAACATGCAGGCTTAGAAAACTCTTATGTAGCTTCGCTATTTAAAAAAGGTATCAATAAGATTGCTCAAAAAGTAGGAGAGGAGGCTGTAGAAGTTGTTATTGAAGCCAAAGATTCAAATGACAACTTATTTTTAGAAGAAAGTGCCGATTTACTTTTTCATTATTTAATACTGTTACAAGCAAAAGGATTTAAACTTGAAGATATTACCAAAGTTTTAGAAAAAAGGCATAAATAGTATATCAATAAAAAAAGGCTTTAAGATTAAGTTAAAGCCTTTTTTATTATATTTTAATTTTGGGTTATGATAACCATCCATTAGTTTCTGCTTTCCTTGAATACCAGACTAAATAAGCACCAATAAATACAACCAAAATAGGCATAACTAATCCACCAGGACCATATACTTCCAAAGATTTGCTAAGGAATACATTATAAATCATCTGTATAATAATACCTAAGAACGAAATAAATAAAACCGCTTTAGCCCAGTTTTTACGAAGTAATAATAATAAACATCCTAAAGCGCCACCCCAAACAGCAAATGCAAAAGATGCAGTTGCCCAAATAGGTACATTCTGGTAGATAGCTTGTTCAGCTTCTGGTAACGAGTTTAAAGTTTCTTCTGTCATATATGCTTGAGCCAAATATGCCATTACTCCCAACAAATTCCAAACAAAAGCAACTCCGCTAATAACCCAAAAACTAGTTGTTGGTTTTTTTGTATTTACATCCATAATTTTTTTTAGTTAGTTAAATAGTACTACAATTTATAAAATTTTTGTCATAATTGATAAAATAACTTACTTTCAAACCCATATAAATTTACCATTACTACTTTGAAAAAATACTATTACGTTATTACTGTTCAATTTTTAGGATATCGATTTCATGGCTGGCAAAAGCAACCACATGTAAAAACAGTACATTTAATGATTGATAAAACGCTAAAATTTATACTAGAGAAAAAACCATTTAAGACATTGGGTTCGGGTAGAACGGATGCCATGGTGTCTGCGCAAGAAGCTGCTTTTGAACTGTTTTTATCTGAACCTATTGAGGATTTTAACAGCTTTATGGAGTTGTTCAATCAAAATTTACCTCAAGATATAAGAGCACTCGAAATAAAAGAGGTTGATAAAGATTTTAATATCATTCAGAATTCTAAAATTAAAGAATATATGTATTTGTTTTCCGAAGGAAGCAAAAATCATCCGTTTTGTGCGCCATTAATGACCACAATTTTAGAACCATTGGATGTAGAATTAATGAAAAAGGGGGCTCAATGTTTTCAGGGACATCATAATTTTAAGACATATGCTTATAAGGCGACTAATGAAGGTGTTTATAACCGAACTATAGAAACGTGTGAGTTATTTGAAAACAATCTTTTTAATGCTAATTTTTTTCCAGAAAAAAGCTATATTTTAAGAGTAAAAGGTAAAGGTTTTATGCGAAATCAAATCCGACTAATGATGGGTGCTTTAATTAAATTAGGGAGAGGAGAAATTACTTTGGAATATATAGAAAATAGTTTAAAACCCGAAAGCACGGAAGTCATGGATTATATTGCGCCTGCTTCAGGTTTAATTTTAAACAAAATAGACTTTCATTAAAAATTAATAATTTAAAAAATTTAATATGAGCATCTGTGTAAAGAAAGAAGTGTTTGAATTTTTGGAACGATTAGAAAAAAACAATAATCGCGAATGGTTTAATGAGCATAAGAAAGAATTTAAATTGATTGAAAGTGATGTTAGAAAAGTATACAATGCCATTTTTGAAAATTTAAAAACACATGATGACGTTGATAAAATAAAAATGTTTAGAATCTATCGTGACGTCCGTTTTTCAAAAAATAAGATGCCCTATAAAACACATTTTGGAGGTTCTTTTAGTCGCTTAAAACCGGGTTTACGTGGCGGGTATTATTTACATATAGCTCCAAATAACGAATCGTTTATAGCAACAGGGTTTTGGGAACCAAATAAAGAAGATTTATTACGAATGCGAAAAGAATTTGAAATGGATGATGAAGAGATGAGAAGTATCATTAACGATAAATCTTTTAAGAAAATATGGGGTTCTTTGGTTGGGGACGAATTAATATCTGCTCCTAAAGGCTTTAACAAAGAGCATAAGGCTATAGATTTGATAAGAAAAAAGCAGTACATATTTACCAAAAAATACAGCGATAATGAAGTGCTTGACCCAAATTTTATTTCCAGCGTTGATTTGGCATTTAAGACTATCCGGCCTTATTTTAATTATATGACAGAAGTGCTTACAACAGATTTAAACGGAGTTTCATTAATATAATTTTAAACTGCATTTAAAAATTCCGATCTTACAATTAATTGAATATTACTAATTAATCGTTCTTTTACAATTCCCATCATCCGCTTATTTAAAGAAGATGAATTTTGAATGTAAATTAAATATTCTTCAACCGTAAAAAGACCTATAATAATACCTTTCAAGGAGTTTCTGAATTTGATATCTCTTTGAATTGAGTTCTCAATATAGCTAATCTTTTTTTCTACCGATAAATCATAAAATGAGCACTTATATTTATTGACATAGTTTTTAAAAACTTCAATAAGTAATTCATTTTGTAACTTAATGATAGGTCTTAAAACTAAGTTTTGAAACCGTTCATCAGCACTCATGTTTTCATTTAAAGTAGCAGTTGAAATTTCAGGTCTAATTGCTTTCAGACCATCTTGTCTTGTGTTCATGACATTTGATTTTTATTAAAAATATAAATTATATACCCATGATAAATTGAAGTTTATTATACTTTTTAACGAGTTTATTAACAATAATCAAAAAACGCTGATTTAAATTTATAAGCAAACAATCAATTCTATTGAGATAAAATCGATTTTTCTTCAATACATTAATAATATTATAAAAATGGTTGATTAAATCTCGTAACTTTTGTTATTATGATGGAAAAAAGGTTGATTTTTATAAATTTGCCTTCCTATGAGCTTGAGGCTATTAAAAAAATATATTAAGTTCAAGTTTCAATATTAAATTTTTGAGTTTTATGAGCAAAACATTGTTTGACAAAGTATGGGATTCGCACGTTGTAAGAAAAATTGATGGAGGTCCAGATGTATTTTTTATAGATCGCCATTTTATTCATGAAGTTACGAGTCCGGTAGCTTTTCTAGGATTAAAAACCAGAGGTTTAAAAGTTTTATATCCCGAAAGAACTTTTGCAACAGCCGATCACAATACACCAACTATTAATCAACATTTACCTGTAGAGGATCCGTTATCAGCTAATCAATTAAAAGCTTTAGAAGATAATTCAAATGAATACGGAATTAGTCATTGGGGATTGGGTCATAAAAAGAATGGTATTGTACATGTTGTTGGTCCTGAGAACGGTATTACATTTCCTGGAGCAACCATAGTTTGTGGTGATTCTCATACGTCTACACATGGTGCTTTTGGTGCTATTGCTTTCGGAATTGGTACTTCAGAAGTTGAAATGGTACTTTCGACGCAATGTATAATGCAACCAAAACCTAAAAAAATGCGCATAAATGTGAATGGACAATTAGGTAAAGGAGTTACACCAAAAGATGTTGCTTTATATATAATTTCAAAATTATCAACTTCGGGAGCAACTGGATATTTTGTGGAATATGCTGGAGATGTATTCGAAAACATGACTATGGAAGGTCGAATGACTGTGTGCAACTTATCTATTGAAATGGGTGCCAGAGGTGGTATGATTGCGCCAGACGAGACGACTTTTGCATATTTAAAAGACAAGCCTCTTTCTTTAAAAGGAGATGCTTGGAACAAAGCGGTATCGCATTGGAGAACTTTAAAAACGGATGCAAATGCAACATTTGATAAAGAATTAAACTTTAAAGCCAGCGATATTGAACCCATGATTACTTATGGAACAAATCCTGGAATGGGTATAGGTATATCTAATCATATCCCAAATGCTGATAAAGTTGAAGGGGGCGTCGCTACGTACAAAAAATCATTGGAATATATGGGGTATCATGAAAATGACTCCATGATTGGCAAAAAAATAGATTACGTTTTCTTAGGAAGTTGTACGAATGGTAGAATTGAAGATTTTCGTGCTTTTGCCTCTATTGTTAAAGGAAAGAAAAAGGCAGCACATGTAACGGCATGGTTGGTTCCTGGGTCACATGAAGTAGAAGCAAAAATTAAAGATGAAGGTATTCTTGATATATTGACAGAAGCTGGATTTACTTTAAGACAACCAGGATGCTCCGCTTGTTTAGCAATGAATGATGATAAAGTTCCTGCTGGAAAATATGCAGTTAGCACCTCTAATAGAAACTTTGAAGGTCGTCAAGGGCCAGGTTCAAGAACCTTATTGGCAAGCCCTTTAGTGGCTGCAGCAGCTGCTGTAACAGGAGTGGTAACCGACCCTAGAAATTTAATCTAAATTAAAAAGTAACATGGCATACGATAAATTTAAAATCTTAACAAGTACAGCTGTTCCTTTACCATTGGAAAATGTAGATACCGATCAAATTATACCAGCACGTTTTTTGAAAGCTACTGAACGAAAAGGTTTTGGTGATAATTTGTTTAGAGATTGGAGATATAATAATGATAATTCTCCTAAAGAAAGTTTTGTATTAAATAATTCCATTTATAGTGGTAAAATTTTAGTCGGAGGGAAGAACTTCGGTTCAGGTTCCTCCAGGGAACATGCAGCATGGGCCATTTATGATTATGGGTTTCGTTGCGTTGTTTCTAGTTTTTTTGCAGATATTTTTAGAAATAACTGTTTGAATATAGGGGTATTACCCGTACAGGTTTCACCTGAATTTGCCGAGCAAATCTTTAATGCTATTTATGATAATCCAAACACGGAAATAGCCATTAATCTACCAAATCAAACAATTACAATTCTTTCAACCGGGGCTCAGGAATCGTTTGAAATCAATAGCTATAAGAAAGATAACATGCTTAATGGTTTTGATGATATAGATTATCTTCAAAATATAAAAGGTGAGATAGAGTCGTTTGCAAATAGTCTTTTGTTATAGTTAGATGATTACAAGAAAAATTGAAATAATGGATACGACATTACGCGATGGAGAGCAAACCTCGGGTGTGTCGTTTTCGGCGTCTGAAAAACTAACAATAGCTAAACTTTTATTAGAAGAATTAAAAGTTGATCGTATTGAAATTGCTTCGGCTCGTGTCTCTGAAGGAGAATTTCAAGCAGTAAAAAGCATCACCAATTGGGCTAATAACAATGGATGTATTGGAGCTGTTGAAGTTTTAACATTTGTAGATAATGGGGTTTCTATTAATTGGATGATTGAGGCCAATGCGAAAGTTCAAAATCTTCTAACAAAAGGTTCATTAAATCATTTAACTCATCAACTAAAAAAGACTCCTAGTCAGCATTTTAAAGAAATATCAGAAACCATTTTAAAGGCTCAAGAAAAAGATATTGAAACCAATGTTTATTTAGAGGACTGGAGTAATGGAATGCGTAATTCTAAAGACTATGTTTTTGAATTTTTGGAATTTTTAAATACGCAACCAATCAAACGGATTATGCTTCCGGATACTTTAGGTGTGTTAACACCTGAAGAATCTTTTTCTTTTGTTTCAGAAATTAAAGAAAAATATCCTGATTTGCATTTTGATTTTCATGCACACAACGATTATGACTTAGGTGTTTCCAATGCCATGGAAGCATTAAAGGCTGGGGCAGATGGATTACATTTAACTATAAATGGTATGGGTGAACGGGCTGGTAATGCGCCCATGGCCAGTACCATAGCAGTAATCAATGATTTTATGCCTAATATTGAGATTGGTGTCAATGAAAAAGTTTTATATACGGTAAGCAAGCTTGTTGAAAACTTTTCTGGTGTTATGATCCCTTCAAACAAACCAATAATTGGAGCTAATGTTTTTACCCAAACGGCAGGAATTCATGCTGATGGCGACAACAAAAACAATCTGTATTTTAGTGATTTATTACCAGAAAGATTTGGCAGAACACGTAAATATGCTTTAGGTAAATCTTCAGGTAAAGCCAACATTCAAAAAAATCTTCAAGAACTTGGATTACAATTAAATGATGAAGATTTAAAGAAAGTTACACAGCGTATTATTGAATTAGGAGACAAAAAACAAGTCGTAACAAAAGAGGATTTACCATATATTATTTCTGATGTATTAGAATTTAATTATGAAGAAAAGGTAAAGGTTGAGTCGTATGTTTTAACACATGCAAAAGGTCTAAAACCTTCAACTACCGTTTCAATTACTATAAATGGTAAAACCTTTGAAGAAAACTCATTGGGTGACGGTCAGTTTGATGCTTTCATGAATGCCATTAGAATCATTTTTAAGAAAGTAGATACCATTTTGCCAGATTTAATTGACTATGCGGTTAGAATTCCTCCAGGGAGCCATTCAGATGCCTTATGTGAAACTATTATCACTTGGAAAAGCCCAGGGAAAGAATTTAAAACAAGAGGTTTAGATTCAGACCAAACAGTATCTGCCATTAAAGCCACAGAAAAAATGCTCAACATTATTATTAATTAAGATTATAAATAAATGAAATTAAATATAGCCCTATTAGCTGGTGATGGAATAGGACCAGAGGTCATTGATCAAGCAGTAAAAGTTAGCAATGCTGTTGCTGATAAATTTGGACATAAAATAACATGGACTCCTGCATTAACTGGTGCTGCAGCAATTGATGCTGTTGGAGAACCTTATCCCGATGAAACTCATGAGATCTGTATGAAATCTGATGCGGTTCTTTTTGGAGCTATTGGTCATCCTAAATACGATAATGATCCAAGTGCCAAAGTGAGGCCAGAACAAGGTTTGCTTAAAATGCGTAAAAAACTAGGCTTATTTGCAAATGTTAGACCCACTTTTACATTTCCTTCATTGATAGATAATTCGCCTTTAAAAAGAGAACGTATTGAAGGGACTGATTTAGTTTTTTTAAGGGAATTAACAGGCGGTATTTATTTTGGAGAAAAGGGTAGAAGAGATGGAGGCGAAACAGCTTTTGATAATTGTGTTTATACAAGAGATGAAGTGAAGCGGTTAGCTAAAAAAGGTTTTGAATTAGCTATGACCCGCTCTAAAAAATTATGTTGTGTTGATAAAGCAAATGTTTTAGAAACCTCAAGACTTTGGAGAGAAACTGTTCAAGCAATGGAAAAAGATTATCCGGAAGTAACAGTGAGTTATGAATTTGTAGATGCCGTTGCAATGCGTTTAGTACAATGGCCAAATAGTTATGATGTGCTTATTACAGAAAACCTTTTTGGAGATATATTAACAGACGAGGCTTCAGTTATTTCAGGATCTATGGGATTAATGCCATCGGCTTCAGTTGGAGAGCACACGTCATTATACGAGCCAATTCACGGTTCATATCCTCAAGCTACAGGTTTAGATATCGCAAACCCGTTAGCAACTGTATTATCGGCTGCTATGATGTTTGAAGACGCTTTTGGTTTGGCGGATGAAGCACAAGCAATTCGTGATGTTGTTAATAAGTCCTTAGCAGAAGGTGTTGTAACAGAAGATTTAGCAGGAAAAAACAAAGCGTATAAAACGAGTGAAGTTGGTACTTGGTTAGCAAGTAACATCTAAAACAACATTATTTAAAATATTTTAAAAACCGGTTTTCAAAATGAATCCGGTTTTTTTTATGAAGTTATAAAGCTAGACCCAGTTGGTAATTCATACACTTCCAGATCAAAATAAGGAACAGCAGCAATTAAATGGTCAAATATATCGGCCATTATATACTCGTAATTTTCCCAACGTTTATCTGAGCTAAAAGCATACACTTCTAAAGGAATTCCTTGCGTAGTAGGAGCGAGTTGGCGCACCATAATCATCATATCCTTATTTATGGCTGAATGCTGCTCTAGATACGTTTGAGCATATTTTCTAAACACGCCCAGATTAGTTAGATTTCTCCCATTTATTGGTAATTCTTTATTAATAGTATGGCTCTCGTTAAAAGAATTAATATCATTTTGACGTTTCTCTAAATACGAATTAATTAATTCTATTTTAGAAAGGCTAACAACCTGTTCTTTAGATAAATACTTTACGCTATTTAACTTAATATTTAAAGATCGTTTAATACGACGTCCATCAGAATTTACCATACCTCGCCAGTTCTTAAAAGAATCTGAAATCAAGGCATAAGTTGGAATGGTTGTTATGGTTTTATCAAAGTTTTGAACCTTTACAGTAGCTAAGTTTATTTCTATAACATCACCATCAGCTCCATATTTTTCAAAAGTAATCCAATCTCCTATATGAACCATATCGTTTATAGACACCTGGATACTAGCAACAAAACCTAAAATAGTATCTTTAAATATTAAGATAATCACCGCAGAAGCAGCGCCTAATCCTGTAATAAAATTTATAAAGGCAATGCCCGTAATAATTGCAATGGCAGAAAAAATACCCATCACCCAGGCAAAAATCATAAAAACCTGAATGTAACTATCTATTGGTTTGTCTTTTAACTTTGGTAATGTTTTAAAATAGTCCTTAACTGCATTTAATACACTTCTAACAATCCAAAGTGTTATTACAATAGAAAAAGCTTTTAAGCCTTTTTCGAAAATATTTTCATAATAGTTAAAATCAGTCAAAACAATAGGCATAAATTCTATTAAAAACAATAGTGGAATAACATGCGCTATGTTTCTTGGAACCTTATTTGAAACTAATAAGTCATCGAAATTAGTTTTAGATTTTGATGCGAATTGCGTAAATATTTGAATTAATATTTTTCTAACAATAAAATCAATAAGTAAAACTATAATACTCAAAGCAATTGCTAAGGCTAACATATTTAAGTATTTAGCAATAGCTTCAGAAACATTAACAGAAACTAAATAATCATAAAGTAAATGTTTTATCGAGTCCATACTAGTTTGAAATAGTTAAGTACTTTTTACTCACATAAAAAGTTCCAAAAGGAATAATTGATCCTAATAAAACCGAGTAAAACTGAGATTTCGTCCAATTAGAATCCGTTTTAAACATAATAGCAAGAATGATATAGCCAATAAAGAGTAACCCATGAGGCATACCTAATAATTTCACATATTTAGGTTCGCTAAGAAAATATTTAACGGGGGTTGCAATAAATAATAAAAGTATATAAGAGACACCTTCTAAAAAAGCGACGAATCTAAAAATATTTATAAATGATAGCATCTGTTTAATTTTTTTTTGCAAAAGTAATATTTAGATATAAAAAACATAGGATAATAATAACAAATTAAAATACATGAAAAATTATCAACCCATAAATAAGAAATCTTAATAAGCGTAAGGAACCATAAACGATTACGCTTTTAAAGGGGAATTCCATAATACCAGCAGCCATACATGAAATTGAAAAGGGTAGAGGCAATAAAGCACCTACCATTATTAAAAAACCTCCCCATTTTTTAGAGTTTTTTAATTGTTTCTCCATTTTAAGCACTAAATAATTGTGTACTGAAGGAATTTTAGTAATACCAATCCCTAGCCAATAAGAACAAAGCCCTCCAAAATAGGAAAGAAAAGCTAAAACGCTTAGAAAAATCCATGGATGATTTAATTTGCCTGACCAGGCAATAAAAATTTCAGGTGGAATTAATCCCAAAAAGGTTTCTGAAGCAAAGAAAAATAATAATACTCCAGGAACAGGTAATATTTCAGTAAGGTGTATTAAGCCAGCTTCTATATTAAAAAACTTATTCAAGACAACCATAAATGCCACGATAAGTATGATGTAAGGCAGTGTTTTTTTAATAGCCTGCCATACAAACTCATAAAAACCTGTATAGGTATAATATTGATGTAATAATTGTACCCGAGATTTCTCGGTTTTTGATTTGGGTTTATTTTTCATTAATGATTTTCCTTTTCAAGCGTGCAAATATAGGTGTATCAGATTATTTATTATCACGTATATATGCATTTATGGAAAGTTTAATACAGTTTTAACAATCTTCAAAAAAGGAAAGTGTTATATATCTACACAATTTTTTATAGTTTTTAGATGATTTAAATCATTTTTTTATTACTTTAATGGAGTTAGTTTTATTTTCATAACAATTAATCCAGTAGCATGAAAATATTTGACGAAAAACACATCAAAAACATAGTTTTAGTAGGGGCTCATAATAGTGGAAAAACGACACTTTCTGAAACCATGTTATTTGAAGCAGGTCTTATAAATAGACGTGGCACAGTAGAAGATAAAAATACCGTATCAGATTACCACAGTATTGAACAAGAGCGTGATGCAACTATATATGCCACACCAATGCATACTGAATGGCGTAATTATAAAATCAATATTATCGATACTCCTGGTCTAGACGACTTTATTGGCGAAATTATTTCATCCATAAGGGTTGGAGACACGGTTGTTGCCGTTATAAACGGTAGGCATGGAGTAGAGGTTGGTACTGAAATTATCTGGAACTATATAGATAAATATAACAGACCAACCTTATTTGTTATAAACCAGATTGATCATCCGGACCTTAAATTTGATGAAAGTTTCAACAGTATTAAATCTTTAGTTGGAAACAATGCAGTAAAAATGCAATATCCATTAATTGTTGATGGTGCTCAATGCATCGTTGATGTTTTAAAAATGAAGATGTACAAGTTTGGTAAGGAAGGTGGAAAACCTGAGAAATTAGAAATACCAAAAGATCAAAAAGCATTAGCAGATGAACTACATAATGAATTAGTTGAGAAAGCTGCAGAAAATGATGAGGAATTATTAGAATTATTCTTTGACAAAGGAACTCTTAATGAAGATGAAATGCGTCAAGGAATTAAGGCTGGAATGCTGAACCATGAATTATTCCCTGTATTCTGTGTATCTGCATTAAGCGATATGGGAACAGGTCGATTAATGGGCTTTATTGATAATGTAGCACCAGCAGCATCTGAATTAAATGAGGAACAAAGTGTTGAAGGCGAAATTATTAATAGAGAAGTTGGAGCACCTACCTCATTATTTGTTTTTAAAACTATTCAACAACCTAATTTAGGTCAAATTACTTTTTTTAAAGTTAAATCAGGAGAAGTTAATCTTAATGATAAATTAATAAACTCAAATAACAATGAAACCGAAATTATAAATCAATTATTTATAATGGATGGTAAAGAAAGACAACCTGTTACAAAATTAACTGTTGGAGATATAGGTGCTACTTTAAAATTAAAGTATACAGACACAAATGATACCTTAAGAGAAGCAAAAAGCAATATAACCATTAAGCCAATAAAATTTCCAGAACCAAGAATCAGGAAAAAGGTTAGTGCAGTTGAAAAACAAGATGAAGAAAAATTAATTGATGCTCTTAAAAAAATTCACAGTCAGGATCCTACTGTTATTTTACA
Organism: Flavobacteriales bacterium; assembly: GCA_024641135.1. Taxonomy (GTDB): domain Bacteria; phylum Bacteroidota; class Bacteroidia; order Flavobacteriales; family Flavobacteriaceae; genus Yeosuana. Next base: position 1,143 of record JAHEDS010000075.1, on the reverse strand, counting down.
ATATTCAAAGGAATCTAAACAACAACTATTAGGGTGTCAGGGAGAATTACATTTAGCAACTATCGATTGGACTTTGAAAAATGTTTATGGTATTAAAGCGAAGTTTGATAAACCAAAAATAACCTATAGAGAAACTATACAGCGTTCATCAACAGCTAGTTATAAACACAAAAAACAATCTGGAGGATCTGGACAATTTGGTGAAGTTCATATGAAAATTGAACCATGGCATGAAGGTATGGCTGAACCAGAAGGCTTTAGTTTAAGAGGAAAAGAAGAAGTAGAATTACCATGGGGAGGAAAGTTGATTTTTTATAATTGTATTGTTGGTGGAGTTATAGACCAGCGCTATTTACCATCTGTAATGAAAGGTGTTTTGGAAGTGATGGAAGACGGACCATTAACAGGATCTTACATAAGAGATGTACGTGTTATGGTTTATGATGGCAAAATGCACTCTGTAGATTCTAATGATATATCCTTTAAAATAGCAGGTGCACACGCATTTAAAGAGGCCTTTTTAAATGCCAACCCAAAATTATTAGAACCTACAAACGAGTTAGTAGTTAAAGTTCCTGAAGAAATGGTTGGGAATGTGATGACCGATCTTCAATCTAGACGTTCAATAATACAAGGAATTGAGAGTAATAATAACTATCAAATATTAAAATCAATTACTCCAGCTGCTGAATTATATGGCTATTCAACAGATTTAAGATCATTGACACAAGGTAGAGCTACTTTTAACACGACCTTTTCATCGTATCAACCTGTACCACCAAATGTTCAAAACGATTTGGTAAAAGAAGTAGAAAAAGAAGAAGTATAATCTATAAAAACAAAACATATGCAAACTAAAGTGCTGTATTTAAGTGATTTAAAGTTCAATTTAGAAACTTGGAAGCGTGAATTGCGGTTTCATTTTAATGAAATGGATACCTTTCAGGAAAAATTAGAAGAAATTGCAGAAAGAGAATTTGGTCAGAAAGCTTTAAAACCATTAGAAGTTTATCAAAATAGAATAATGATCGAGAAAGATGCTATTTCGAAATTATTACATAGAATAAGACATAAAATGATTAATATTAATCGTGTAAATTTTGACGAGTCTATTGATGGAAGATTACATAATGAGCAACATTC
>JAHEDS010000074.1 GCA_024641135.1 Flavobacteriales bacterium | reverse complement strand
GCACTCCATCAATATCAAAACAAGCCTTTTCTAAAGTTGTATGATTAAAGATATTCCATTGAAAATATCTCGGTGTTGCTACAGCTTCGAATGCATAATCTGCAATTTTTTCCTTTTCAGGAGTATAGTAAATCACACAATATTCAATATTGAACTGTGCTTCCAAATGGGCTAAATCCTTTTTACATTCCTTTAGGGCTGAACCAGAAGCTATACTATCATCTACAACCAGAATTTTTTTGTAATCTGATGAATCGAAAAACTGTTTTCTTGCACCAGATTTATAGATAAAACCATTCATAAACGAATGAATATCTGTATATGGCAAATTAAGGTATAGTGCCAATAAATTGGCAGGCATCATACCACTTCTTGGGATTCCAACCACCAAATCAATATCACGAGGTATTAAATGAAGATTTTTAAGAATTGTATTATTTAAGTCACTTATACTTCTGTAGTTCATAATTATTTATTTAAAGTGTTTTGTTTTATTAAATCGATTTTGGGAGATTGGAACATAAAGACCATCCCAACATACATTAGTATACCTGTTGGCATTTGCCCAAATACACCATTCCCATAAGAGGCCATCATAATTCCAGCCATACCACATGTTAAGGCCATGATCTGCACTTTGAGCCAGTCATCTTTTAACTTAAACATGACATTATAAGCTCCTCTAAATAGGATAAAGAATAACATAATAAGGTAAAATGTTAATCCTACAGATCCTGTGTCAGCCCATATCATAACATACCAGCTATCGGTTGCTGTGTTTGCCAAAAAGGTATGTGGTGTAAACCGCTGTCCCCAATTTCCAGTTGCACCAACTCCTCCTCCAAATGGGCGAGAAGCCAAGTATCCTTTTAATTTTTTTTGATTTTCCAATCTTACTTGTAGCGATGCTTCGTTTGGGTCAAATGCAGTTCTCATACGTCTTATTTCAGCATTTCCCTGACCAATAGTTGTATACGCAAAGAATATATAGATTCCTATTAAAAATACGCCTCCTAAGATGAGTGCCTTTATGTTTTTACGAATGATTAAAAACATAATCCCTCCTAATGCAGGTACTGCAATAGCGCCTCTGGTTCCAGAAATCAACATCCCAAAAAATCCTGCTAATGCTACAAAAGCAAAAAAAACTTTTAGTTTGGAATTGCCTTTTTTAAATAAGGCTAAAATCCCAAAAACGACTCCTGTTTGAGCTTGTGATGCGCCAAACTGTCCTGCGTCTGAATAAAAAGAAAAGACGCGTAATTTTCCGAACAGAATATGTGTTTCAGCACCACCTTGATCTAACCATCTTTGTTCAAAAGGGTCAACTCCAAATTTAAATTGCATGAACCCTTTTAAGGTGCCTATTAACGATAAAATTCCCCAAATAATAAAAAACGTATTCAGATCCTTTTGTTTATTAAAGAGCACAAATAATAAAGGGATTGAAAGCCATTGATATAATGCTACGCCACGCATGGCATAAAACCAGGCCTCAATACTTTGTGCTTCAGGATTTCCAATTTGAAGAAATATATATCCCATCCAAATTGTAACGAACACAGTTAAAGAAGATTTGGCATTACTCCATTCTATTTTTTCACCAAAACCTTTAAAAAATAAGGCTATATAAATTAGAATCAATAAGCCATCAATAGATAATCCCCAAGGTGCATTTATATATCTGGCAACTCCGGTTACAAAGAACCCCATAACAATAAGCAAAAGGATGCCCAATCTTGGGTTTTTGAAAATAACATAGACAAATACAATCAAAAAAAATACACTCAAACAAAGTATAATTCCAATGATTTCAGTTTTGGCAATTATCAAAGTCATAAGCAGGGCAATTACAATTACCGGAATCAAAACATTTAGATTTGCCAATCTGTAAGAACCAGAATTGGACTCAAAAGGATTGATATATTTTTCAAATAAACTCATGCTTTATTTTAATTACTCAACAAAAATAATGTCGTGAAGTGCCTGTTCATTTATATTTCGATAGATGGACTTTAAGTGTAGACGGTTGGACTAAATGAGAAGGTTTTGAGTTTTTTTTAATTGAGTTTAACTCTATTGAAATCTTTCTTAATTAAACCTATTAATTTTACCATTGACGAAGCCAAAGCAATTTATAGAATTTATTACCATTTCTAAATATTTCTAAAGAAGAAATCTTGAATTCCCTATTTAGAAAATAACTACCTAAACCTATTCCAACAAGTGTAAAAACAAGTGTTGACACTGCTACCATTTCAAGTGATCCAAATACAAAAACTGCAATTAAATCACCAATGATATTAGTTGCCAACATGAACACCACTTTAATGGCATTAATTTTTGGTTTATTAATACTATCTAATCCTATTCCTGTCATTCGATCTAAAGGCAGAAGTAAACCGTAAACAGAAAACAGTCTTACAATAGCTACAATATCGAAACTATTGGTCTCTGGATTTAGGTATTGCTGGCCTGAGATTAAAAACACAAACTGTTCAGCAAATACAAATGTAATACAAGATGCAATCATGAATAAATAAGTCAATGCTCCAGAATAAATATAAAACAGATATTGTACCTCTTTAATATTTCCTTCCAGACTGGCTTTTGACATTTTAGGAAAAGCTGTTGCTGTGAAACTTCGTAGTGGAATTTGTTGTAACTCTGTTAATTTTAAAGGAATACTAAATAACGCAACAGCTGCGCTTCCTAGTGGGCTTATACTAATTATAAATATATCTGCATTTCTTAATAAGTTGGTTCCAATAAGCGTAAAAGTGCTATATTTTCCAAAGTTTAATAGTGTTTTGTTAGTATCCTTTTTAGCCTTTCCAATAAGTTTTAAACCATCCCAACCTTTAACAATACAAACCACAGAGGTGAGACCATTAACAATTAATAAGACCCAAACAATTTTAGTAACTGAAAGATTAAATGAAATGCTGTTAATTACTAAAAATAAAAAAAACAAACCACTATTTATTGCTTTTATAAATAGTATTTTATCATATTTCATTTCGGCCTGCAAAACAACAGTCGCATTATTCCAGGGTAGATTTAAAAATGCTAAAATTGGATACCATTTGAAGAATAATGCATATCCAGAATTGTTTATAGCATCTTTGAAAATTATATGGGCTGCAATAAGTAGAAATGCTATTAAAAAGGTAGCAATAAGGCTTATAATTACGTTAGACCCTATCAATTGATCTTTATCCTTTTGGGAAGCAGCAGATAAGAATCTAACCAATCCATTATTTGTAAACCCAAAGCGTATCATTTCAACTAATGACCCTCCAGAAATAAACAACACCCATTGGGCAAAGTAATTGCTATCTAATCCTCTGGCCAATAGAGCAAAACCACCAAGACCTAAAACGGCAATTATAAGGTTTCCAGCTAATGAAAGGAAGTTGTCTTCTTTCGTGATTTTCTTCAAAAATTGATACATGCTAATTAAATTTGATTTTTTGAATAAAACTGAAATCGAAGAATGTTTTTCACTTTCCGTCTGAACTTTGATCGTTTTTTAGGCAATTCGCCCAAAAGTATTTCAACTTCATTAACGTCTACTCCATTAATGATGAATTGAAGTTTAGAACCCGAAAGATCTTTTACATTACTCAATAGGTTTTCATCTGCTTTTGTCCAAAGTCTATTAGAGCGACAAACCAAAATTGCCAGATCAGAATTTGCAATTAAATCTGATGGATAGTTAGTTTCCAAAATATTTGGCAACTCTACAATTATATAATCTGGTTGATTTGCTTGAAATTGGGCATCTACCTTTAAATCTTTATAGTTTTTAGCGCTTTTAAATGAATTCTCAATTTTATAATTCTGGTATTCTGTTTCATTTAAATACTCTTTAAGATTTGCTAAAAATGGCTGGCTATAATCGTTTCTTAGATCTTGATATCCTAATAAACGATACATGAATGGAAAACTACCAGACGCAGTTTTTGGTTTTATTAAATTAGAGTGATTTAGGACTAAAACCGAATTACCTCCTTCTTTAAGTTTTTTGGCAATATTTCCCGAAATAACGGTTTTCCCTTCATCTTTTCTTGTGCTGAAAATAACTATAGTCTTTGTTGTTTTTGTAGTTCCTTGAGTGTTTATAGAGTGATTAAAATTCTGCATTAAAAACTCCATAAGCCTGTCTTGTATTTTATTTAAATCCAAGCGGTTATTCGCTATAAATATTTTAGGAAGCATCCCTAAGGCAGGTATTTTTAGTTTCTCTGATGCAACATTTATGTTTTTAAGTGTATCGTCAAAAAATTCCATAAATAAAATGGTACCCAACAGTAAAATAATACTTACAAAAACAATGGCAATAATTATTATTTTTCGTTTTGATGGTATAGGTTTTAATGGAAAAAATGGAGGATCAACAGCCTTAAGATTACTAGATAATTGGGTGTCTTGAAACTTTAATTTAGCAAGGTGAAGCCCATGAAGTATTTCAAGATATTCTTGCTCAATAACACCAATTTCACGTTCAATACGTTTTAAGTTTGCTCCAGCTGGAGCATACTTTGCGTATTGTTGTTTAAATTCCTTATTACGATTATCCATGACCTCAAGCTTTGCTTTAAGGTCTTCTGTTTCCACAACTTTGTCAACCCATTCAGGTAATATTTTTGAGGTGGGTACTCCATCAACTGAATTTTGAAAGGTGTATAAGTGATCTACACTGGACTTTATTTCTTTTTGAAGTGTGGAAGCTTGTTTTTTAAGGTTTTCTATTTTATCAGAATATTTTTCTTTATCAGATGATTTTGATTCAGTTAAAGCTATTTCATAGTTCAGTTCTCCTAATCGCTTTTTGTTTTCGAGTATTTGATTACTTTTAGATTGTACCAGCTCTTGAACTTCAAGTTTTTGTTCTAATTTTTTGCTAGATGCTTCAGATCCTGCCAGTTCTGCTTTTTTCTTATAATAATCAACCTCCATGTCTTCCTTAACAATAGCAACTGCCTTACTTTGCTCATAATAATTTATGATACTGTAATCTTGGTTAAACTTTAATAAGCTTTGCTCAATAGTTTTTAATTTATTTTCTGATTGACTTAATTGAGCTTCAAAATATTTTACTACTGCATCAGAACCATGCTCTTTAAGGTCCTTATATTTTTTAATACAAACCTCATTATAAATAGCTAATGTTTGTTGGCAAATACCTGGATCTATAGTTTCGTAACTTAATTGAACCAAATCACTTGTAGAAATACGCAAAGCTTTAACCTTAGATATGGCTTCTAAAGAGTAAAAGGGATGATCAAAATTTAATAAGGAATACACAAAATTGGCATTATCACTTTTCATTAATGCCATTAAATTGGCAACCGTTTGTTCATAATCTTCCTTACTTACGTTTTCTGGGATCATTATTAAATCAGTGCTGTCTGAGCCTTTAACATTTATAGTGTTATTAGAAACAACTACATATTTATATAATTCATCTGGGATGTCTTTTTTTAATTCTTTAAAAGCTTGTGCCGATATATATTTATCATTTGGACCTTTTAATAATAAATGTTGACTCAATAATCTTATCGCAACCTCTTCTTTAGTTTCTCTTGAGTTGATTATGTTGATCAAGTTGTCAAATGCAATATTAGTAGCGAAGTAATTAAATGATTTGTCCATTTCTATTGATGAACCAGATGCCAAGCCTGTATAAAGAATGGTTTGAGAGTAATAACTATGTTTAGGATTACTAGTTAAAACAACTGCCAATACCCCAGTAAACATGGGCACTACAATAAGTAATACCTTATGTTTTAATATTAATTTTATGAATTCTATAAGTTTCATATACCGTTATATGTATTTATGTTTTTAATTAAGTTTTATTAATAATTTGAGTTCAAAATTACTTTTAAGTGAAGTGCTTTAACGATAAATTTCGATGGATAGAGGCTATGTGTAGTTGAATGGAATCTATTTGGAGTCTGAACGAAAAAGGAAGAAAAATGTTGAAATAAAGCTTAATTGCCCTTTTAAAAATAGAATGGCCCAATAATTTGGGCCGCAAAAGAATAAAGTATTTAGATGTTTTGATAAAGAGGCTTAGTAAATGTCCATTCCAGTGATGTTTTCCAATAGTTTTTTTGATATAAGTAAATCGGACTTTGCTGCTTCATATTCTGCAGATATTCTAGAGGTCATGTCTGATATTCTCACATATTCATAAACCGGTATCAAACCATTTCTAAATTCTTTTTCAACCATTTCCATGTTAACTTTAGCATTACCTAAATTGGAAGCACGCAATCCAAGTAAGTTTTGCTTGAGTTTTAAATCTTCATAATACCTTATAACTACTTCTCTTAGTTCCTCTTCTTGTGATTTGGCCAGATTTTTAGCCTGTTCAATTTCAGTCTTAGCTTGTTTTATATCTGATCTACGGTTTATGATATCGAAAACAGGAATTTTTAAATACAATCCAACATTGTAGTTCATCTGTTGTGTATTGCTCGCTAAGTTGACACTGGAATTATCTCCAGAAATGGATGAAAAATTGTTAAATGTCCCATATCTGGTGTCTGCCTGAATCCCAAAATTTCTAGTCCAATATTGCCGTTTCCCTTTTAAATTCGATTCTTTTGCATCAACCTCCAGTTTTCTGTAATTCAGCATCCCGTTATTTGCAATAGCCGAATCGATCATTATACTTAAAGGTGGAATCAATAAATCTATGGATTCTGTTTGAACCGAATCTACTATCATGCTTTGTGCTTCAGCTTCATTCATTGTAAAGCTGAAAACAAAAAAAGCAACTACTATTTTAAATTTATTTTTCATTTTTATATCTAGAATTAAACCGTGCTTTTTTGTAATAATGCAGGTATTGTCCTTAAAATAATTTTGATATCATACCAAAAAGAAAAATTGTTGCCTTTAAAATGATTGGCATACACATTGTCTAGACGCATTCTTTCATCTTCAGACATTTGGCCACCTTTTCCTCTTAATTCTACTTGCCATAAACCAGTAATACCTGCAGGTGCTAAAAACCGTTTTGATTTTGTATCGGCAGTCAACAATTCTGCCTCATAAACCGGCAATGGTCTATTACCTACTATAGACATATCTCCTTTTAATACATTAATAAGTTGAGGCAACTCGTCAATGCTCGTGTTTCTAATAAATTTACCAACTTTAGTAACCCGTGGGTCATCAACAATTTTAATAAAAGTGGCGGTATTTTTATTTGCTTGGGCTTTTTGAACTGAATACCAATACTCACAAATCTGGTTACCATCTTGGAATACTATATCTGAACAAAAATTTCCTTCAGACAATGCACTACATTTAGGGCATGTTGTTTCTAATGCATTATCAGTAGATTTTGATTCATTATTATATTGATTTTTTTCTTGAGCCAATTTTTTCAATAACTCATCAGAACCTGTTCTCATAGAACGCAATTTGTAAAAGTCAAAAGTCTTTCTACCTACTCTTTTTGAGATGTAATATACTTTCCCTTTTGATTCCAGTCTTATAGCCAAGATTATTAATAATAAAAAAGGCGAGGCTACTAAAAGCACCGATGATGCTACGAGAATATCAAAAAGGCGTTTTGTTAAAGGCATTTTAAAGACTTCATCACTTCTAACTTTTGATTTTGAATAATCTAATGTTTTTTTGTTTTGACAAAGAAATTCAACTCTGGCAATTATGTCATTGGGGAATGTGCTAGACATGACATAATAATCATCTATTTTTGCATTGAACGCTTGTTTATACACATCATTTCTAAACACTTTTGATAACAATACAAACGGCAAACTTTTAAATTCAGAATATTCTTTTATCTTATCGAATAAATAGAATCCTGTATTACCTGATAAATTATACTCACAAATAATAGCATCTGGGGCTTTACTCGAATTAAGGTATTTTAATGCCTTTATAGCATTTTCTATAGTTGTTATTGAATATTTCTTGCTGTCTGTGAATGCCTGAAAATATTCCGGATTATTACCTATATATAGTATGTTTAGAATTGGGTTCATTTTTAAAAAAATCTTCTTTTGGGATTATTAAAACTATGTTTAAATGATTACCACTCAATGGCGTAATGAATAGGATTTAGATTCTTTTTAACCAATTCATCAAGTTCTTCAGGGTTAAAAGGCTTTGTTAAATAATCTTGAGCCCCAAGTTTATAGCATTTAATACGCTCTTTACTTTCAGATCGTCCAGATAACATAATGAATGGTGTGTGTTTAGTAAAGCCTCTTTTTCGAACATTTTCTAAAAACTCGAATCCATCCATTTTTGACATTTGAATATCGCTTATTATAAGGTCTGGTAAATTATCTTCTAACCACAACAGGGCTTCAAATCCATCATTTAATGTAACGACATTATAATTTTTTGAAAGAAAATTTTCTAGTATCAAACAGATACTTTTTTCATCATCAACAACTAATATTGTTTTCTTCATAACTTAACTTCTTAATTAAATAATTGATTTAAAATATTCTATGGTTTTTACCAGGCCTTCATTAAGGTTTACCTTAGGTGACCAGTCAAGTTCTTTCTTAGATAAAGTGATATCTGGTTTTCTCATCATAGGATCATCAGAAGGTAATGGCTTATAAATAATTTTCGATTTTGAACCTGTAAGTTCAATAACCTTTTCGGCCAGTTCCATGATGGTAAACTCATGAGGGTTTCCAATGTTTACGGGACCCGTAAAACTATCTTGTGAAGCCATCATTTTAATCATACCATCCACTAAATCGTCAACAAATTGAAAACTTCTTGTCTGTTGGCCTTCACCATAAACAGTAATATCCTGATTTTTTAAAGCTTGTACAATAAAGTTTGAAACCACTCTACCATCATCTGGATGCATGCGCGGGCCATACGTATTAAATATTCTTATAATCTTAATTTTTACTTTGTTTTGCTTATTGTAATCTATAAACAACGTTTCTGCGGCACGCTTACCTTCATCATAACAAGAGCGTTCTCCAATTGGGTTTACATGACCCCAATACGATTCTGGTTGTGGATGCACTAAAGGATTACCGTAAACTTCACTTGTTGAAGCTTGTAAAATCTTTGCATTAATTCGTTTTGCTAATCCTAACATATTAATAGCTCCCATAACAGATGTTTTCATCGTTTTTATAGGGTTATATTGATAATGAATTGGTGAAGCAGGACAAGCAAGATTATAAATTTCATCAGCCTCAATAAAAAACGGGGTAGTTACATCATGACGAATTAATTCAAAATAAGGATTGCTTAACAGATGTACCACGTTTTGTTTTTGACCTGTGAAAAAATTGTCAAGACAATACACTTCATTTCCTTCATTTAGCAAACGCTCACATAAATGAGAGCCAACAAAACCGGCACCACCTGTAACAAGTACTTTTTTACGTATCATATTTATTATAGATTATATATTTGGAGTTTAAAAATTCTAACCAATGAAGCTGTTTTCAAATTTTAAAACAGTGTTTGATGTATCAACTCCTATACAGAAATACTCAAAACCAATCTGCTTCATCTCATCTTTGTCATAAATATTTCGCCCGTCAAATATTGCAGGGAAGTTTAATAACTTACTTATGATTCTAAAGTTTGGGAATTTAAATTCAGGCCATTCTGTAAGTATGGCTAAACAGTCAGCATCAATCAATGTTTCATACTGGTCTTCATAATAAGCAATGGTATCTCCAAAATGATGTTTAGCTTCTTCAATAGCAACCGGATCGTAAGCTTTTACATTAGCTCCAGCTTCTAAAAGGTTTTTAACTATAGATAATGATGGTGCTTCACGCATGTCATCGGTTTGCGGTTTAAAAGAAAGTCCCCATAACGCAATAGTTTTGCCTTTAAGATCTCCATTAAAATAGTTCTTGATTTTGGTAAACAATACCAGTTTTTGACTGTTATTAACTTCTTCAACTGCCTTCAATACTTTTAATTCATAATTATAATCTCCAGCTGTTCTAATTAATGCCTGAACATCTTTAGGGAAACATGAACCACCGTATCCAATACCAGGATAAATAAATTTATGTCCAATACGCGAATCAGATCCAATACCTTTTCTCACTTTATTAATATCAGCTCCAACTATTTCGCATAAATTGGCGATATCATTTATAAAACTAATTTTCGTAGCAAGCATTGAATTAGCAGCATACTTAGTCATTTCAGCAGAAACAATATCCATAAAAATTACAGGATGACCGTTCATTGTAAATGGTTTATATAAGCTTTTCATTAAATCTTCTGCTCTTTGGCTTTCTAAACCAACTACAATTCTGTCTGGCTTTAAAAAATCATCAATAGCTGCACCTTCTTTTAAAAATTCAGGGTTTGAAGCCACATCAAAAGGAATGTTTACATCTCTTTTAATTAATTCTTCTTGAATGGCTTGTTTTACTTTTTTAGAAGTCCCAACTGGTACTGTACTTTTTGTAACAACAAGCATGTAATCTTTCATGTGTTTCCCACAATCTCTGGCAACTGCCAATACATATTTTAAATCGGCACTACCATCTTCATCTGGTGGAGTTCCTACAGAAATAAATAACACTTCAGACCCTTTTACTGCCTCAGCAATATTAGTTGTAAAACTTAAGCGTCCTTTGCTCATGTTTCTGGTAATCATGTCTTCTAAACCAGGTTCATAAATCGGGATGATTCCTTTGTTAAGATTCGCAATTTTATTTTGGTCTATGTCTACACAAACCACATCAATTCCTACTTCAGAAAAACAGGCTCCAGTTACTAAGCCTACATATCCACTTCCTACAATTGTAATTTTCATAATTTTATTTTTTAATCGATTATACTTTTAAATTTTATTTATCTATTTTTTTTAAACGACATTAATATTTTCAAAATCATTAAGAATATCTTTACTTCCTTGACCTATAATTGAGAACTTTTTATTGATTGTTAACGATTTCAAATAAAGTTCCTTTAAAACCTTTGTTCCATTTAAATCAATTGACTCAACTGTATCCAAATTAATTATTAATGCTTTTGTGTAAAGCATTAAAAATTCTAAATGGTTTTTAAACTGTTTAACCGTATTTGAATTGATACTTCCTTCTATTAAAAAAGTATTGTCATGTTGTTTAAATTTAAGCGCCATAATTTCTGTTTTTAAATAAATCCCTCTTTGAATTCTGATACAAATTTATAGCACGCTTTGTCCTAACGGGTGTATATTTCGATGAGTCTGCGTTTAAGTGTAGATGAAAGGCAACTTGATATTGTTTAATCGTTTAAAAAAACAAACCTATGTTCCTAATCCTAACGTTAAGAAGTATTTACGACAAACAAAATCTTAACTTTAATTAAATCAAAGTATTAGTGCTCCCGATTTTAAAAATAAAGCACAAAACTTCTCTTTTGCCTTTAACTTTAATTAATCTAAAATCTTAGAAAGAAATTTGAATCTGAGTTTAAATATATTTGAATTAAAACCCACTTATAGGTGTATAGTTTTTTTTACTAATGTTCAATCATAAAAATTTAAAACATAGCAATTTTGCTAATATTAAATTACTTTCATAAAACCACTTCCTCGTCCTCTTTGATATCTAGAATTTTATTTTGTTGTTTTTTTATTAAATCGCTGGTTGCATCCCAAAGCGCAATTCTTATTTCTAATGATTGTTTTGCAACGCTCAATGTTTCAGACCATTTTTGATCATTATTCCCACAAAGTTCCGAAATCATTTGAAGAGATAGAGGCCCATGTTCGTCTCCATCAAGTTCTATATGTCTTTCAAGATAGTATCTAAGCTTGTTATAAGATTCATTATCCTTATCTAATTTATTAAGAATTTCAATAAACATATCTGGAATCACATCTTCTCGTCCAAAGGTAAAGGCTGAAGCTATTAGATGTGGTTTATTGGTTTCAATAATTGAAAATGAAAAATTCACAAAATCTGCAACGCTCTTATCTATATTTATTTCCTTCAATGCCTTTTTAACCGAAAATCCAGATTCAATAAGCTCTATAAAATTGTTTATCTCTTTGGTATTAGCGTTTAATTGTACCATGGCATCCACATACATTTCAAAGTGACTTTTAGGTTCTCCTAACTCATTAATATCACTCTCTTCTCCATGTACAATTTCATTAATAAATCTTGATAATACGGGTTGTTTAGCAGGAGTCCATGGTATTTGAACACTGGTAAGATCTAATTGCAGCTTTTTTAAAAGAGACATAAAATCCCAAACGGCAAAAACATGATTTTCCATAAAGATTTTAATAGCATCTATACTTTGTAAATCTTTATAGAGTTGATGATTATGTAATTGGTTTCTTAATTCTATGATTTCACTTTTTATATGTAATATTCTGGTCATTCTACCTTTTGTTATCTATGTATCTAACAACTCTTTTTCTAATCTTATTACTATGAAGTCTTACTATAAAGTTTAATTAAATTAAAGAATTACTCACGCCGGTTTTGAAAATAAAGCAAAAAAAAAGCAAAAGACCTCTCTTTTGCTTTTAACCATAATTAACCTTTAATTTGAGGGAAAATTTCAATATGACTATAAAAGTATTGGATTTAAGAACGCCCCATTAAATTTATCGCTCAATAAACATTTTATATAGATAGAAAACCAATATGTGTAGACGAATGGTTTTACAATAAATTTAACCGTTTCATGAGTTCTGGTCTGTTTGAACGACTTACAGGAACTACATCTTTCTTAATAAGCACACTATTATCTTCAATGTCAATAATTTTTTCAGAATTGATGATAAATGACCTATGTACCTTTAAAAATAGGTCTTTTGGTAATTTGTCTTCAATCTTTTTTAATGACGAATGGACGGTATAATTTTTATCTTCCGTTTTTATAAGAATATAATCGCCTTTAGCTTCTACCAAATAAATACTTGGAATATCTATTTTAATAAGGCGTCTATCAATATTCACATATAAATCAGAACCTGTTGAATCTGTTTCCTTTTCCTTTTTAGCAGTAATTACGCTTGAAGTATTATCAAATTTTTCAGCTTTTTGAACTGCTTTTTCAAAACGAGGCAACAAAATAGGTTTTACCAGATAATCTACAATACAATCGTACTCAAAAGCTTCAATGGCAAAATTAGCGTCAGATGTTGTTAAAATAATTTTTGGATGTTTAGATAAAGTTTCAATTAAATCAAAACCCGTAAAATCTGGCATATGAATATCTAAAAATATTAAATCAACTTCATTTTGATTTAAATACTTTATGGCTTGAATAGCACTTGGAAACTCTGCCACTACATTAAGTCCTTCTACTTGGTCACACAGCTGTTGAATAATGACTCTGGCTGTAGTCTCATCATCAATAATAATACAATTCATAAAATTTATTAAAGGGTCGCTAAATACGCTGTTATGCTCTGCAAAATCTCAT
>JAHEDS010000073.1:2891-13445 GCA_024641135.1 Flavobacteriales bacterium | reverse complement strand
AATTGCTTCAAAAGGTGTGCGGTCTTCCCAAGCCATTTCAATGATTCTATCAATCTCATTTATTGTTAAGTCCATTAAATTTCAATCAAATCATATTGTTTAAAATTTGACTAGCATCATCTATAATCATTTTGTTGGATCCTATTCCTTTCATTTTGAACGAATCAAAAAATGAATAAGATTTACCAACCAAATCATTAATTAAATGATTGTTAGTTTTACTTGAATATGTAGTATCTAATATCATAAAATAAATATACACAAATTTACATATTGTTTAATAAAAAAGTTAAAACATTAAACAATAATTAACATTTATAATTATTTTAAAAATATTTATTCTCGCAGTATGATATAAATCATACTCTATTCGTCGTGATACATTTAAATTTGAATTCGTTTCAAAAGATAAATTATGAAAAATTTATTATTAGGTAATGAGGCTCTTGCTCAAGGTAGTATTGATGCTGGTTTATCTGGGGTTTATGCGTATCCTGGAACTCCTTCTACTGAAATTACAGAATATATTCAAAGATCAAAAATTGCTAAAGAATTAAATATACATACAACCTGGTCTGTTAATGAAAAAACAGCTATGGAATCGGCATTAGGCATGTCCTATATCGGTAAAAGAGCCATGGTTGTTATGAAACATGTGGGGTTAAACGTAGCTTCAGATGTATTTATGAATATGGCGGTTTCTGGTGTTAATGGTGGTTTGGTTGTTGTAGTGGCAGATGACCCTTCCATGCATTCTTCGCAAAATGAACAGGATTCAAGATTTTATGGGAAATTTGCTATGATTCCTATATTAGAACCCTCAAATCAACAGGAAGCATATGATATTATGCATTATGCTTTTGATTTATCGGAGGAATTAAAATTACCGGTATTATTAAGAATGGTTACTCGTTTATCACATTCGCGCGCTGGTGTTGAGTTTAAAGAACGACGCCCTCAAAATGATATCAATTTACCTTTTGATACGTCTCGATTTGCTTTAATACCAATGAATGCTAAAAAGCAATTTGATCAACTGGTTAATAAAAAAAGTATTTTAATTGAGCATTCTGAAAATTCAAAATTAAATAACTTAAAATTAAGTGAAGATAAAGACATTGGTATCATAGCCTGTGGAATTGCCTATAATTATGTAATGGAAAATATTGGTGATGATGAAGCCTATTACTCTGTTTTAAAAATTTCGCAATATCCGTTACCAAAAAATAAAATTAAAAAATTATATAAGCACTGTGATAAAATTCTTGTTGTTGAAGACGGGTATCCGGTTGTTGAAGAGTTATTGCATAATTATTTTGATGATAATGATAAAATAAAAGGAAGATTGTCAGGTGATTTACCACGAACAGGAGAACTTAATCCTAATGTAGTAGGAAATTCTTTAGGAATATTCCAAGGTAATACTAGACCAATTCCTGAAGTAGTCACTGCCAGGCCACCACAACTTTGTGAAGGATGTGGACATACCGATCTTTTTAATACGATTAATGAATTAATACCGGAAATAGGAAATAAAAATGTTTTTGGTGATATTGGCTGTTATGCTTTAGGAGCTTTACCACCTTTAAATACTATAAATACTTTAATTGATATGGGTGCTTCCATAACGATGGCGAAAGGAGCTACAGATGCCGGAATGGAGAATGCGATTGCTGTTATTGGAGATTCAACCTTCACGCATTCGGGAATGACAGGTCTTCTAGATGCAGTATTTGAAAACTCTCCTATAACGGTTATTATTTCAGATAATTCAGCAATTGCAATGACAGGTGCACAAGAATCAAGTGCTGTTGGTAGATTATATAATATATGCTTAGGAATTGGTGTACATCCAGATCATCTTAAAAGGATGGTGCCTTTAAAGAAAAACCACGATGAGAATGTTGAACTTTTAAGAAATGAGTTGAAGTATAAAGGGGTTTCTGTAATTATTGCTGAAAGAGCTTGTGTTCGTTTATCGAGAGATCAAAAAGAAGATATAAAAGCTAAAATAGCCTCATTAAGTTAAAAAGAGTAAATGAAAACAAATATTATATTATCAGGAGTTGGTGGTCAAGGTATTTTAACTATTGCAGCAGTTTTAGATACAGCGGCCCTAAGTGAAAATTTGTTTATTAAACAATCTGAAGTTCACGGCATGAGTCAACGTGGAGGCGCAGTTCAATCTCATGTTCGAATCTCAGATAAAGAAATATTTTCCGATCTCATTCCAGAAGGGAAGGCCGATTTGATTTTATCAGTAGAACCTATGGAATTGCTGAGATATATGCCATTTTTAAATAAATATGGCTGGTTAGTAACAGATTCGCACCCATTTATAAATACTACCAATTATCCAGAAAAAGAAGATTTATTTAATCAAATTAAAAAACACCCGTATCATGTTATCGTTAATGCCACCGAAGTTGCAAAAACTATAGGAAATTCAAAAGTAGCTAACATGGTATTGTTAGGTGCAGCATCTGCTGTGATACCTTTATCAGAAAATAGCGTGATTGATGCCATAAAAAAATTATTTCAGCATAAAAGTGAAAAAATTATAAGTTTAAATTTACAAGCTTTTTATGAGGGCAAAAAGATTGCTAAAGCTTCAACAGATTTTGTGGTAAATAAATAACACTAATTCTCAATTGTAGTTTTTGAATTGCGAAGCACTTTTTTTATTGCTTCAGATAGAATGATGACCCCTTTTTCAATACTTTCTTTTGGCATATTAGAAAAACACAATCTCAGTCTATCATCTTTAATGCCAGCAGGGTCAAAAGTTCTTCCTGTTACAAATACAACACCATTTGCAATACTTTCTTTAAAAATGTCAGTCGATTTTATACGTGCAGGTAATTTTAACCAAATATAAAAACCACCTTTTGGTTCATTCCACGAAATTTCTTTTGGCAAATAAGTTTCGAGATATTTTTGAAGCAAATTCTTGCGTTCCAAATATTCAGATCTTAAAAATTTTAAATAAGATTCCAGTTTATGTTGCTCTAAAAATTCATTGCCTAATATTTGCATAAAATTGGAAGTACAGGCATCTAAAGCCTGTTTAATTATTTCAGCTTTTTCAAAGATTTCCTGAGAAGAAACCATATAACCTAGACGGAATCCTGGTCCTAGAATTTTTGAGAATGACCCGGTATAAATAATATCAACATCTTTGACTCCATAAGATTTCATGGACTTAGTTAAGTGTTTTTCATCTTCATTAAAATATAAATCAGAATAAGCATCGTCTTCAAGTAAAATAATTCCTGTACCCGATAACACTTCTAACAGTTCTTTTTTTCTTTCTGGTGAATAAATAATTCCAGCCGGATTATGATAATTGGGTGTAACATATAAAAACTTGGGAGTTTTTTCTAAAGATGCAATTTTATGTTTTAAGGCTTTTATATCAATACCATCTTTATCAATTGGAATGCTATGTAATTCAGCTCCAAAAGTTTCAAAGACAGATAATGCCCCGACAAAGCAAGGGTTTTCGGTTAAAATGATATCTCCCTCGTTAATAAATTCTTGCGTTATAATTGAGATAGCTTGAAGAGAACCGGTTGTAATTAAAATTTTACTGTCATTTACAGGTATTCCCTTTTTTGCTAAATAATTTTGAAGAGAGTTTATTAATGGAGGATAACCAGAAGTTGGTCCATATTGAAAACATAACTTTTTAGTATTTTCTGGTAAAGAGTTATAAATATCATCTATTTGTTTTACAGGAAATAAATCAATATTTGGCATGCCTCCTGCAAATGAAATCATACTTTTTCCAGAAGCCTGCTTCATTAATAGTTTAATGTCTTCTGAATGCATTGAATTTACTGCGTTTGAAAATGCATACATAACCTAAAATGTTTTATCTATCTCATCAAAATAACAAAATTTAAATAAAATAGATTGTGATAAATGTCAGTTAAAATCCTATTAAAAATTCCTTACTTTACAATTATTTCATTATATATTCTTTATGCTTCATCCAAAATTAATCGATCCAAAAAGTATTGTAGTTATTGGGGGTTCAGACAATATTCATAGTCCCGGAGGGAGAGTGTTGAAAAATTTAATTGACCATAATTTTCGAGGAGAATTATTAGTAGTGAATCCAAAGCAAAAAATGGTACAAGGGATTCAATCCTATAATAATGTTAATGAAATTCCTAAGGTAGATGTTGCCATTGTTGCAATTGCAGCAAAATACGTGAAGGAATCAATCAGAATTCTTACACAACAAAAAGAAACAAAGGGGTTTATTATTTTCTCTGCAGGTTTTAGTGAAAAGGATGATACTGGGGCAAAATTGGAACATGAAATTGTTGAATTAATAAATGGAGTGGGAGGTAGTTTATTAGGTCCCAATAATATTGGTTTAATAAATAAAAATTATGCAGGAGTTTTTACGACTCCTATTCCAAAGTTAGATACAAGTGGCGTTGATTTTATTTCTGGCTCCGGAGCGACGGCAGTTTTTATTATTGAAGCTGCAAAAAGTATGGGGTTAACATTTTCAAGTGTTTATACGGTTGGAAACAGTGCTCAGATTGGTGTTGAAGAAGTTTTAGAATATTTAGATAATTCTTTTAATGAGCATAAAAGCTCCAAAGTAAAACTCCTATATATAGAAAGTATTAAGAATCCTATTAAATTTTTAAAACATACTACTTCTTTATCTATTAAAGGTTGTAAAATAGCGGCTATTAAAGCAGGAAGTTCTGAAGCTGGAAGCAGGGCAGCTTCATCACATACCGGGGCTATTGCGAATTCAGATGTTTTTACAGATGCTTTATTTAAAAAAGCTGGAATTATAAGATGCTTTGGTAGAAATGAGCTTATTACTGTTGCTGGAATCTTATTACAACAGGAAACTAAAGGAAAAAATATTGCGATTATAACACATGCCGGAGGACCTGCAGTTATGTTGACTGATGTGTTATCGAAAAACGGACTGAAAATTCCTGATTTAAAAGGTAAAGATTGCGATGCCTTATTAAATGACCTATTTGACGGATCGTCCGTAACCAATCCAATTGATTTTTTAGCAACTGGAACAGCTGAACAATTAGAAATTATTATTGATTATTGTGAAAATAAATTTAATGAAATAGATGCTATTGCTGTTATTTTTGGTAGTCCAGGTTTAACATCTGTTAATGATGTGTATGATGTATTAGATAATAAAATTAAAAGTTCCAAGAAGCCCATTTATGCTATTTTACCATCTGTAGTTAATGTGCAAGACGAAATTAAAGAATTTATAAACAAAGGAAACATTACTTTTCAAGATGAGGTTTTATTTGGTAATGCATTAGCTAAAGTTTATAATCATACCATACTAAAAAATACTAAAAAAGAGGATACAATTATTTCTAAGGCACAAATCAGAAAAGTTATTGAACAGTTGCCAAATGGATTTATACCTTCCAAAATGGCTGTTAATTTACTAGAACATGTTGGTATTAAATTCGCAAAACAATTTGAAATTAAGAATAAAGAAGATTTACAATCTGCTCTGTCTTCTATAAAATATCCAGTCGTGCTTAAAGTGGAAGGACCTTTGCATAAATCAGATGTTGGTGGTGTTGTTTTAAATATTTCAAATGATCAAGAATTACGTGATAATTTTGATAAATTAATGCTTATTGATGGTGCAAAATCTGTATTAATCCAACCCATGTTAAAAGGAATGGAGCTCTTTATAGGTGCAAAAAAGGAAAGTAATTATCCACATGTCGTATTATGTGGTCTCGGTGGTATTTTTGTTGAGGTATTAAAAGATATAAGTGTTTCGATGGTTCCTGTTACCCATAATGTGGGATTAAAAATGATATCTGATTTGAAGGCATTTCCTATACTGAAAGGGATAAGAGGGCAGAAGGGGATTAATTTAGACTTGTATGCTGAAATAATTAAGAAAATATCCGATTTGTTAGTTATTGCACCTGAAATTGCCGAATTAGATATAAATCCTCTATTGGCGACTGACCAAGATATTATAGCTGTAGATGTGAGAATCAGGATTGAAAAGTAAAAAGTTTATTTTTTTACCAAATTTCTAATTAAGCCGTTAAAAATTAAAATATGAAATGGTGATACACTATACCAATATAATCTGCCAGCTATTCCTCTAGGTCTAAATGTAGCAGTTTGTTTTAATAATCCATCTTCAATTTTAAATTCTAACCAAGCCTCACCAGGAAGTTTCATTTCAGCATAAAGTAACAGTTTCCGTTTTGATTTATCCGCAAAAATAACCCTCCAAAAATCTAAAGCATCTCCAACTTGTAATTCTGTAGGACTTGTTCTGCCACGTCTTAATCCAATGCCTCCAACAAATTTATCTAAATAACCTCTAATTTTCCAAAGGAATGTGCCATAGTACCAACCAGTTTCTCCACCAATTGACCAAATTTTGTTGAGAGTTTTTTCTTCGTCAATGACTTGTAGCTCCTTGTAATCCCTAAAACATCCAAATTTTGGAACATTGATATATTTATGAATATTATTTTTTAATCTACCACTACTTATTATGGAATCTTTCCAACTGGAAACGATACTGTTTTGTTCAATTTTTTTGAATGCCAATTTTACCGCCTCTTTATAGGTCATTGGGTTAACATTAAGAATGCTATTGATATTACTAGGTTTACCAATAATTTGTACACCCATACTAGCTACTAAAGAAGAAGCTAATTTGTAAGATGTAGAGGTTACAAAATAGAGCCAATAAGAAGATAATTTTGGTGTCATAAGAGGTACTGTTATAATATACCTTTTGAGCTTACGTATCTTGGCAAACTGTAATAACATCTCTTTATAAGTAAGTATTTCTGGACCAAAAATATCATAGGATTGGTTAAAAAGAAGTTCATTATTCTTAGCTGCGTTAAGAAATGATAAAACATCTCTGACTCCTATAGGTTGCGTTTTGGTATCTAACCATTTTGGAGCAATCATAACAGGTAATTTCTCTACCAAATCCCTAATAATTTCAAAAGAAGAACTTCCTGAACCAACTATAATTCCTGCTTTAAAAGTTGTTAAGGCGTATTTTTTTGAAACTAAAGTGTCTTCCACATTTTTGCGAGAACGAAGATGTTTGGAAAGCTTTTCTTCATTAGTAATGCCACTTAAGTATATAACTTGTTTTGCTTGAGTGGTCTCAATATAAGTTTTGAAATTAACAGCACATTTTTCTTCCATACTTTCAAAATCCTTTGAAGTGTTGGACATAGAGTGAATTAAATAATAAACAATATCTATGTCTTTTGGTATGCTATTTAAAGAATCAAGTTTTAAAAAATCTGCTTCAACAAATGTAATATGCTCATCTTCTAAATAATTTTTATTTATACGAAGTTTATCTCTTACTGCGCAAACTACATCATGTCCTTCATGTACTAATTGAGGAATAATGCGTTTACCAATATAACCTGTGGCACCCGTAACAAGAATTTTCATCTGTTAAAAATTAAATTGTTATTGTCCAGAAGAAAAACCTTTTAACTCGTTTTGTTTAGATTTTTGGTCTCTGGTACTCTAATCTTTTTTTTAAGGCTGGAATTGCGTAGCCATCCAAACCATTTATAGAAGCTATTTTAGCTGCAGATAAATTTACAAAACCGTCGTCTTCTAACAGATTGTCATCTATAAATAAATCTATAATTTCGCCGATGAGTAAA
The DNA here is from genome assembly GCA_024641135.1 of Flavobacteriales bacterium. GTDB lineage: Bacteria > Bacteroidota > Bacteroidia > Flavobacteriales > Flavobacteriaceae > Yeosuana. Next base: position 5,751 of record JAHEDS010000073.1, on the reverse strand, counting down.
ATGGTGTCATTGGCTTTTATAGGGTATTCCTCAATATATTTCATTCCTATTTGTATAGGAGCACCTTTTACAAAAGGAGCAAAATAATTGTTTTTATAGTCTTCTTGTAGTAAAGTTACATCAAATTCTGAAATATCCTGAGAATATTTAGCTGAGGTATGGTGAGCCTCTTCTAAAATAGGTTCATGAATATGATTTATCGTAAAATAACCAGTTTCTTTAATATTATCATACGTATTTCTAATAACCGTAGTTGGTCTCAAAAAAAAACCTAATAGCGCTGGGCTTGAACCTATGTGCGTTACTGAGCTAAAAATGGCCACATTCGAAATTCCTTTATATGATTTTGTGCCAATTAAGTTTGCCGATTTGTAGCCCGAACAACTGTTTATAAGATTTATTTTATATAAATGCCGCATATCATTTATATCTTGTCGCGTGAAATGAGGCATTATTTAAATTGATTTGTAATTATTAATTTTTATGTTTTGAGCTTTTAAGTCAAACATTAAATTATATAGTCCAAAAAAGGTTCTGTTCATATAAATGAAGTGTTTTGACCCTCTGTTACCATTCATTTTACGCAAATCTGTATTTTTAGAATATCGTTCACCTAATTCCGCGATTTTACCGAAGAATTCAGGGTTTGAAAAATCAAAATATTCATTTTGAAATGGCTGAGTAAATAGACTTAACAATTCATGAAACATAGAAGTGAAAAAATCTAATTCTTCATTAGAATCATCAGTTTTTAATATTTCTAATTCATAAAGTTTAGCTACAAAGTAATCAGGATTATTTAGGTTCTTTGCTTCAGCTAATTCAAAATAAGGTATATAAAATTCATCTGGAATAAATTTAATACATCCAAAATCTAACGCAATTAACTTTCCGTTTTCAGATACTAAAAAATTTCCTGGATGGGGATCGGCGTGTACTTTTTTTAATTTATGAATTTGAAACATGTAAAAGTCCCAAAGTGCTTGACCTATATTATTGGCTTTATCCTGATCTTGGTTATGGGTTGTAAACTCGGAAATATGTTTGCCTTCCATATAATCCATAGTAATGATTCGATCTGAGGAGTATTCTTCATAATAATTGGGAAACAATAGGTTAGAAATATGAGAGCATGCCGAAGCAATTTCTTTACTTTGATTTATTTCCAACCTATAATTTGTTTCCTCTAATAATTTTCCTTCAACCTCCTTAAAATATTTATCAGAATCTTTGCCTTTAATGTTAAACATACTCATAGCAATGGGTTTAACCATGGCCAGATCTGAGGCTATACTTTGAGCAACTCCAGGGTATTGGATTTTCACAGCAAGTTTTTTCCCATCTTTTACTGCAATATGTACCTGACCGATACTTGCAGCATTTACTGAAGTTGAGTTGAAGGAATCAAATAAGTCATTTGGTGCTTTACCAAAATATTTTTTAAATGTTTTTAAAACGAGTGGTGGTGACAATGGTGGAACTGAAAATTGAGCTAATGAAAATTTTTCAACATAGGCTTGAGGTAAAATACTTTTTTCCATGCTAAGCATTTGAGCCACTTTAAGGGCGCTTCCTTTAAGTTGTTTCAATCCGTCATAAATATCTTCTGCATTATTTTTATTTAGACGTTCTTTAGCTTCATCTTCAGTGTTTATTATTTTATCACCATAATATTTTAAATAGTTAACACCCACTTTAGCCCCTGTAGAGACTAATTTAGTAGCACGTTGAATTTTAGTAACAGGTATTTTATCTATGGTTTTCATTTAGGTCAATTAGTTCATGTTCATTTTTTCTTTGAAAAGAAACTTACCAAAGTCAATTACACTTTTTAAAGGGGCAATATTTATGATATCGAAACTTGTGTTGACCGATTTCTCAATAAAGATATCCGTTTTTTCAAATCCGGCAGACGTATCATCTAACCAGAATTTAAGCGTTAACATTAATTGAATCCAAGCCGTTTCTTGTAATGCTTTTGTTTGAATTTGTTCAAGTTTTTCTTCTTTTATATCTAGCGTTTCAATATCTAAATTGGCAATATATGTATTAAAAATTTTCTTTAAATCAGATAGGACTAAAATACCTTTCAGATTGTTTTTTAAGGGTTTTAAGGCATAAACAACATAACTTCTGTTGGCTGTTAAGTTTTCAAAAAATGTAAAATAGAAACTTAATAATTTATTTCTTGCATCAAAGGTTTCATAAGCTTCACTTGATTCTAAACCTTTTATGGTATTTTCATAAAATGTTTTAAAAATATGTTTTTCTATTGCTTCAAAAGACCCGAAAAAGTTATAAAATACAGCTTCTTCAAATCCGTTTATTTTAGTAAAATTGTAGACAGATTTTGGATTTTCGTTATGTTCTAGAACATAATCCATGTAACATGTTATAATATCCTCTCTTGAAATTGTTTTCTTTTTAGCCATGTGCGTATAAATATAATGTAAAGATATATAATGTTTAACATATAATAATAAAAGTTAAACAAAAATTAACATATTGAACATTATTCAATATCATTTTAGGTTTAAACTTTAGAGTTATCAATCCTAACATATTCAATTAATTACATTAGAATCTTTAATTATTTGGATAAGAATTTCCTTAGATATAAAAGAGAAGTAATATTAGTAAACATATATAAATATGGAAATGAAAAATATACTACTTTTAAGGGATAATTAACCTTATTAATTTTTTTTACATATGTACTCGGCAATCATTTTAGTATTTGTGATAGGATATTTGGCAATTGCAACTGAGCATGTCATTAAAATTAATAAAACGGCGTCTGCTCTTTTAATTGCAGTTGTTTGCTGGATATTACTCATTTTAGGCAGGGATACTATTTTTA
>JAHEDS010000073.1:0-2791 GCA_024641135.1 Flavobacteriales bacterium | reverse complement strand
CAAAAAAAATCCTTGTCCATTGCAGGGATTATTGAACGCATTGATACACCAAGTATCTTATTCTTTTTAGGCATATTAATGGCCGTTGCCGCTTTACAGGTTGGAGGTCATTTGCTACAACTTTCAAGCTTACTAGATAGAACTTTCGATAATATATACGTCATAAACACTTTAATTGGAGTGTTTTCATCTATTATTGATAATGTACCTATTGTGGCAGGTGCTATGGGAATGTATTCCTTAGAGGTGTACCCAGCAGATCATGCTTTCTGGGAATTATTAGCATTTTGTGCAGGTACCGGAGGAAGTATTTTAATAATTGGTTCTGCAGCAGGAGTTGCTATTATGGGTATATTTAAAATTGACTTTATTTGGTATTTAAAAAGAATTTCAGTTTTAGCAATTTTAGGTTATTTAGCAGGAATTGGAATATATATACTTTTAAATTAAGAAAGATTGTAACTATTTAAAATATTATTTAAGGATTCGTTAACATTTTTACGAATTATAAATCTTTAATTTTATAAAAATTCTATTGATAACTATAACACAAACACTTTTTTATGAAAAAAATTAAGCTATTTATTGCATTATTTACCGTTACATTAATGGTAAATGCACAGATTGTAACGCCTCAACCTAGTCCCTCTGCAAAGATTGATCAAAAAGTAGGATTGACAGATGTCAGTTTAGAATATAGCAGACCTAATATGAGAGGACGTACCATATTTGGAGATCTTGTCCCTTTCGGAACGTTATGGCGTTTAGGCGCGAATGCAAATACTAAAATTACTTTTAGTGATAACTTTACAATAGGAGAAACTAATTTAAAAGCAGGGTCTTATGCTATTTATGTGACACCAAATGAAAAATCATGGGAAGTTATTTTCTATAATACTACTGATAATTGGGGAACACCACAAAAATGGGATGATGCAAATGTAAGTGCAAAAGTTACTGCAGAAGTCTATCCATTACCAATGAAAATAGAAACTTTCACTATGAGTTTTGATAATTTGAGTAGTGGTGAAGGAACTTTAGGTATGATGTGGGAAAATGTGTATGTTGGTGTAAAATTTATGGTGCCAACAGATGATAAAGTTTTAGCAAGTATTAATGATGCTATGAATGGGACGCCAACAGCAAATGATTATTACGCAGCTGCAGTTTATTATTCTCAAGAAAATAAGGATATTAATACAGCTCAAGAGTGGATGGATAAAGCGATGTCCATGACTGAAAAGCCTGCGTTTTGGCAATTAAGACAACAGTCTTTAATTTATGCAAAAGCAGGAAACAAAGAAGCTGCTATTGAAGCTGCAAAGAAATCATTAGTAGGAGCTCAAGAGGCTGGCAATGCTGATTATGTTAAAATGAATACTGAGTCTCTTCAAGAATGGGCAAAAATGTAAGTTGAATCTTATTTAAGTAAAAAAAAAGCGCAACATTTGTTGCGCTTTTTTTACGTCAAATTTTTCCAATAATTTTTAATAATTAATCAACCTAAGCCTAATATTTTAAATTTATTAATTTTCTTACCTCATCCAAAGTATTAATAAGTTGTTTACTAAATTCTAAAGTCATGATATCGCTTTCTTTTTTATTTTCCCTTATTAACTGGTTAAAGTGTGCGACTTCGTAATTATAGCCTATAGTTTTGTAATCAAAATCTTTAAGTGTTTCATTACCATCGGTTGTTATGGTAACAGTTGTTGGCATATGAAACATGCGGTTGATTTTAATCATTGCCTTTTCACAATAAATAATAGCTTCAGTGGGCAAGTCTTCCAATAAAGAACATTTTAAATTAGCGGAAATAGAATCATCATAATTGAACGTCATGTTACAAGTAGAATCTGCACCATTTTCAAAAAAAGTAGCATATGCTTCAATATCATTTGGTTTTCCAAGAATAGATAAAGCAGAAAAAATGGGGTAGATACCAATATCTAATAAACTGCCTCCCCCTAGAGATTTTCTAAAAAGCCTTGCATCATCATTAAATTCACGATAAAACCCAAAACTAGCTTCAAGCTTTAGAATTTTGCCATAAGTTTTGGCTTCAAGTTGTTTTAAAACATATTGGTAATGTGGAAGAAAATAAGTCCACAGCGCTTCCATAAGGAGTACATTGTGTCTCTTTGAAACTTCAATCATTTCGGATACTTCCTTCAAATTCATTGCAAAAGGTTTTTCACATAACACAGCAATGCCTTTTTTAAGACACATGATAGAATTTTCTTTGTGAAATACATGCGGAGTTGCGATATATACTGCATCTATATTTGCGTCATTTGCCAATGATACATAGTCAGCATAAGCTTTTTTGGTTTTGTATTCTGAAGCAAAAACATCTGCTTTTTCCTGTGATCTGGAAGCTACAGCATATAATTCACAGTTTTCAACAGTTAATAAATCTTGAGCAAATTTATGGGCGATTCTTCCCAGACCAATGATTCCCCAACGAATGGTTTTAACTTCTTGTTCCATTTAATTTTTGTGTTGCTTGAAATAGTATTGCCATGGACATTACCAAAACACAGCCTAATAGATTTAACCATAAATAGGGTAGCCAATCGAGATACCAAACCGCAATAATTAAAATTTGAGTAATTATGGCCGCAATAAATACAGCATGGCCTTTAACATATTTAATAAAGAATGCCAGTAAGAATATTCCAAGTACATTTCCATAAAAAATAGATCCAATTATGTTTACCAATTGAATTAAATTATCAGCTAAATAAGCTACACAGGCTATAATAATGGCAAGGAAGCCCCAACCTAATGT
>JAHEDS010000013.1 GCA_024641135.1 Flavobacteriales bacterium | reverse complement strand
TGGGCATCAGGAAAAGTGGTTGAAAAGAATAGACCTGGTGTTACACCAATAATTATTGTCCCGTTATAATTTGTGTTATTAACAAGATCATGAAATATTGGTAAAGGTGAACTACCAACAGAAGCTAATTGAATTGGTCGGACACCTATTTGTTCTTGCCACTCATTTAATTGCATATCAAAAAGTACTCGTGAAGAACCTATTAGTAAAATATCTTCATTTGAGGCTTTTTCAACTCTCTGCCGTTGCATAGCCCAAAGAGCTTCATTGTCGTCAATTGTTGGGTATAAACCTTGCGAACGCCAATATAGCTCCCAAGAAACAATACCTATAATAAATATAACTAGAGCAATAATAATTGATTGTTTTAATTTCATTTTGGTTGATTTTTAACTTATTTTAAATGGTTGTTTTTGTTGATAGGTTAAAGAACGCCAAACCCATTCTGCTGGACCATACAAGAAATATTTAAGCCAAATTGGACTAAAGATTAATTGAATGAGCCAAATAGCTCCAACAATGTAATAAAGTTCATACCTCTGAAGCTCACCAAATAACGCAAAACCGTCACCGTAAAAAATTATAGAGGTGACTACACTGTGTGTTAAATAATTAGTTAACGCTAATTTCCCAACAGCTGCTAAAGATTTTTGCAAAAAGCCAAGTATACCAGACTTAATAAAAAGCATAAAAAGTCCAATATGACCTAAAGTGGTAAACAAGCGTCCTATTTGATACGTTTGATCTGCTTTTGAAATGGTAACAACATCAAAATTACTATCAATAAGCATCTTTGTTTCTATATAATTTATACTCAGCCCTATGAGATAACCTGTTACTAGTAGTATTATATAAAACAAATTGCTACGTTCTCCATGAAACACACGAAGTTTAAATAATGCCATGCCCAAAAGCATAAAACTTAAGATATCCCAGACCCATAATCTGTATGGTAACCACGTTTGCATAAATTGATTTCCTTCTACTTTTTCCATGAGTACAGACCAATAACCTTGTTGCATTTTTTCAATTTTCTCTTCCACTTCTTCTGGCGTATGCTTAGTATTTAATTTCTCCCACTTGCTTAAAATAGCTTCTTGTTCTTCATTTAAAGTTCCATTTTGTTCTTTAAGCATTTGCATTTCAATGCCTTCTTTTTGAGTTTTTAGATTGTTATAGTAATCACTGATATCCCACAAAACTCCTATAGATATTAAAAAACATCCAACTAAAATGAGATTTTTAACGCTGCTATTTCGAAATGGAAACAACATCAATCCAAAAATGGCATAAGGATATAATATGTCGCCATGCCAAAGGAATATGTAAACATTAATAATTCCGAAAACGAGTAACCATAGTATTCTTCGATAGTAGATATCAGCTGTAGTAATTCCTGCGCCACTTTTTTCTAACCTGCTGGTTAATAATATGGCACCTGCACCAAATAACATGGTAAATAAACCTCTCATAGTGCCTTCAAAAAACATATTATTGGCAATCCAAACTTGTAAATTCAATCCTTCCGAACCTCCGGCGATGGTTGGGTCTGAATAGGCAAAAGGAAGCCCCATGCCGTTAATGTTCATTAATAATATTCCTAATAATGCGATGCCTCTAATGACATCAAGCGAGTTAATGCGTCCACTTCGTTGGGTGGGCTTAAAATGTTGGTTGGTTGTGGTTGTAGTCATAAATAATTATATTTTAGTTGGTTTTGGTTGATTAAAATTTTATAAAGGTATCCATGTTACTAAAATGGATTGAATGATGAAAAATATGAGAAACGGAATGACTAAATAACCCATGACATCTCGTGCCTGAATTTTGATACCAGCTCCCATAATGGGAAATACCAGTAATAGAAAAAAGGGTTGTAGTAAGTTGGTTAAACTTTCGCCATAGGCAACAGCTAATGAAGCTCTGGAAATCATGGCTGAAATTTCTTCAGATGGCAATCCCGCACCAATATCTTTAACAGCATTGATAATGCTTGGACCCACCACTGCAAATTCTCCACCGGCAGATGGGATGGCAAAATTCGTGATTCCACCTGTTAGATAGGCAAAAAACGCATAGGAATCTAGTGAGGCAACAGAGGACATTACCTGAGCTAATTTTTCACCAAGTCCTGTATACAACATGATGCCCATAATTCCTGCATAAAATGGGTATTGGTATAAAACACCTGAAATATTACCGCTCGATCTTTTCATTGCAATTACATATCGCATGGGTGTTTTGTGAAGGAGCATCCCAATAATCAGGAATATGAATATCATAATATTGAAATTCAGTTCGAAGCCATTGGTGTAAAAATGATAAATAATATAAGTCAGTCCCATTAATACAATAATACCTTGCAATAAGAAACCATTATTTAATCGGTCTGAAAAAGAAGGTGTTGTGAGATTAAAACTTAAGGCTTCTTCTTTTATGGAAAGTTCTATGCTTTCATTGGTGGTTTCTAGCATATTATTTAATTCTTTAATATTGTTGCCTTTTGGAATTAAGAAAAGAATCAACAAAGGAGCGAAAACTAGAAACAAAATCATCATTACAATATTTAAATTAGAGCCAAGGGTTACAGTGGTAGATATTGTTTCTGATAAAATACCAGCTTTAATTAAATAATTGCTTTTTGTTCCTAACAATAGAGGTATGGAGCTTGATAAACCAGTAACCCAGCTGCCTCCGCCAAAATATACACAGGCAATTAAAAAAGGATAATTAACCCTTTTCACGCGAAGGGCTAATTCTCTGGCTAAAACACAGGATATAACAATCCACCCAAAGCTAATCATACTCAATGCGGCACTTGAAAAAACAGCAAAAAAGTAAACCTGTCTTGGCGTTTTTATGAGGAGTGTAAGTTTGTCAATTCCTTTTTTGATAATAGGTGAAAGAGCGATGGCAAAACCAGTAATGATAATCAGCACTATTTGCATTCCAAACTCCATTAAAGACCAAAAACCATCATACCATGATTCAATGATTTTTAACAAAGAAGCATCTAACCAAAAAAAGGCGATTAAAGCTGTTATTAAGGTGAGAAGTATGGCAAAAACAAATGCATCCGGCATGTATTTTTGAAATAAAACTGTTAATTTTTCACCTAGTTTGCTTATCATTTGGTTGGTTGATAGGTTTTATAAATATAATCAGAAAGTTTTATTGTCTACATCTTTTATGAATTTTATAAGTCCGTTAAAAAAGGTTTTTTGATCATCATATTGAGATAAATGGCTTCCAGCCGTTAGCAAGAATCTACCATTTTGCACTTCATTTGACATCCATTCCATGTGTTTCGGATCCATCGTATCATGTTGTGCACCAATTACTAACGTTGGAATTGAAATAGTTTTTAATCTATCTGATACATCCCAATCTTTCAAAGTCGCATTTCCAACCATACCAAATTCACTGGGACCTTGCATATATAAATAGATGTTGTAATTAAGATGTTCAAAGAGAAGGTTTACAGATTTTGGCCATTTTTCAAGGGGCATTCTCAAGATATGTTCAGTATAATAGTTGTTCATTAACAATTCTTCGTACCGGGGATTAGTGTAGTCTTCATTAGATTCTAATGTTCTAATTTCATTTAAGACGTCTTCAGGCATTTGTGGACCCAAAACTTCATTAGCATATTTCCCATAAGCTGGTGCACTAGCCATCATATTCGAAATGATAAGTCCTTTGAGATGATCCTGGTATTTTAATGCATACTCCATAGCTAAGATGCCTCCCCAGGATTGACCAAACAAATAGAAGTTGTCTTTATTAAGACCTAAAGTTTTTCGAATTTGCTCCACTTCTTCTACAAAATGTTCCGTTGTCCAAAGCGTTGAATCATTCGGTTTGTCACTGTAATAGGAGTCTAGCTGATCATAATAAATATACTCAATACCTTCTTTTGGTAAATACCCATCAAAACACCCAAATTCTTCATGTGTACCTCCTGGTCCTCCGTGTAAGAGCAATACTTTCATTTTAGGATTGTTGCCTATACGCTTGGTATAGACGTTAAAAGTGCCTTTGGTGGTTTTTATGGGTATCATATTAATACCTCCATCAAATTGGTCGGGCAGGTTTGAATAATCTAAATAATCTGATTTGTCATTAGTTGGTACTTGAGAAGTTTTGTTCCCATTGCAACTTGCCAAAAGAAAGGTTGTCAATAGAAAATAAAAAAAGATATTTTTCATTTTGTTTATTTATTAGTTTGATTCATTTGCTTTTAATACTCTCAAAAAGTTTTCACCTAAAATTTTTTTGATATCTCTTTTACTATAGCCTTTTTCTACTAAAGCTTTTGTGATTAAAGGATAGCATGCAACATCATCTAATTCTAGAGGAGTTACCTGAATACCATCAAAATCCGATCCTAATCCTACATAATCAATACCTACTAAATTGATGATGTACTCAATATGTTTAATTAGCATTGATAGTGGTGGTCTTATGGCACGCATCTCGTCAGAATATTTATGGTATAAATTATCCATGGCATACCATTCATCCATTCCTTCTTTTATTAATTTCTCTTTTTCTTCATTGTGTTTTAAAAAAAAGGCCTCTTCTCTTTTATCAAAGACCGGATCAATAAATCCTGGATGAAAATTTACCTGAATCACACCACCATTTTTGGCAATGGCTTTTATTTGGTCATCATTTAAGTTTCGTTGATGATTACATAATTCATAAACAGAACTATGTGAAGCCATAATGGGTTTGGTTGTTGTATTTATAACATCCCAAAACGTTTGAAGGCCAACATGGCTTATGTCAACAATAACACCCAATTGGTTCATTTTTGCTACAACTTGTTTTCCAAAGTCCGTCAAACCTTTATGGGTTAAATTCTCATTAAGTGTTTCATCAAAAGCACTGGTCGCCCAATCTGTAGAATTATTCCAGGTTAGCGTCATGTATCGCGCACCACGATTATAAAAAACTTCCAAATTATCCAATTTGTTTTCAATCATATGACCTCCTTCAATACCAAACATGGTGACAATTTGACCCCGTTTAACTGCTCGCTTTAATTCTGAAGAATTGGAGACTTTTACAATTTTATTTGGATTTCTTTTTACAACAGCATCTAGAGAGTCTATTTGCTGATTGGCATAGGCAAATGGATTTATTTTAGTTCCATCACAGAAAACTGAAAATATTTGTACGTCTAAGCCACCTTCTTTCCATCTGTTCAGATCTGTGTGTGTTTTTCCTTTTAAATCATTTTCTATGGAAACACCGTTATCAACTATTTTCATTAAGATGTCATTGTGGGTATCAACTAAGATGGCATCATTATGAATTTGTTTGTAAGATTGAGACATAAGTTGTTGGATGAGTAAAAGGGAAATAAATAGGACTTTAAACTTCATAAATAGATTATTAATTTATTTTTTAAGGGCATCATTGAGTTGCTTGGTGTCTACATATTGTTGAAAAGCAACCACTTTTCCATCTTTAAGAGTCCACAGATGTGCTACTTGTGCATCGATTTGTTTCATTGTTTTTTTATATGCTCCGTTATATCTTAACGTTGCTAGCACTTGATTATTAGACATGTCATGTAATTCAATATTCACTAGTTTAAAGCCATCCCATTCTCCACCTACACGCGCAAAAACGCCATTTAAAACGGCTTCAGGTCCTATATAAGGATTTCCGTCTGCATATGCATTCCCTTCTGCTTCATTCCACACAACATGGGCATCTAAATAAGACAACACTGTTGGAATATCACCAACATCGAATGCTTTATAAGCACTGTCTACAATATTAACATTACCAGGATCTGACAGCATTCCCAATTGTTGGAGAAATACCATATTGTCCATAAAGTCCTGTTCTTGGGCAATCTTACCATCTCTCATTTTTACCAGTGTCACGCCATCAATATCCACAGTTTTCCCCGTAGCAGGCATTCCGAAAAATTCCCCGGAATGGGTACCTTTAAAATTCCAGTGTTTAACTAATTTATCCCCTTGACCGAAAACATCAACCATTATAAATTCTACATCAGAAAAACCTGTTACAAAGTTTGAATAGTAAGCTTTAAACGCGTCTAAACCCACAATGTTATCTGGAGTAGTTACAAGCGTGATATCGTCCGTAAAATTTGAATTATTTATAAGATCTAAATTTCCTGTGTTAATAATTTCATCCCAGGTGCTTGAGTACATTTTAATGTTTTTTTCAACCTTGGCATTTTCACAAGAAATTAATCCGATTAATAGGATTACAAGAAAGGGTTTGATTACATTTTTCATGGTTTAAATTATTTAATTAGTTGTTATTGATTTAAAGTTTGCTATAGATTGTTGTTGTTTTTGAAAATTAATATATTTTATAAAAAATATGGTTAGAAATGGAGAAACCGCTGTACATAATAAAACATATTCCCAGGACATCATTTCTTTAAATGTTCCAACCAGACCAGAACCAGCAGCTCTACCCATATTTGAAAGTGCCATAAAAAGAGTGAATTGTGTGGCTGCGACTACTTTCCAACAGAGTTTCATGCTTGCTGCAAACATCCCGATACATATAAACGTGTAAAAAAGATAGTAGAGGAGTATAAATGCAAAGATAAATTTATCATTCTGCCATAAATTAGGTAGGAGTGCAAATCCTGTAATTAAAAGCACAGTTATTGATAAATAGATGGTAATCATTTTTTTGTCTCCAAAAAAATCAACTAGAGCACCACCTACAAACATACCAAAGAAACCTCCAACTACGGTTGTTGCTGAATATACTTGAGAAAAAGACGTATTAGTCCAACCTAATTCTTGGATTGTGAAAATGGGTAATAACGTATCTATTAAACCATACATAACACCATTAATAAGTGATGCAATTCCCATAATAATGGTTGATGGTAAAACAATAACTTTAAATAGACTTATAAAAATTTGTTTCCAGCTTTTTAGTTGTGCTTTTTCTGAATCTTCTGATGGCTTTCCTTTAGTCCAAGGCATAATTTTTTCACCTTTTCGCTCTCTGAAACAAATAGGAACAAGCATAATAAATGCAACCGCAATTGATAGGGAGGAAATGGCAGTTGCAAACCCTAACATATTTATAAGACTCGTTCCAATAACTAAAGATAATGAGGAACCAATTATTTTTGATCCCCACATAAGCCCATTAGCTCTTGCTTGTTCGTTAATTGGTATAACATCTATTGCCATGCCATCTGTAGCAACATCTTGAAATGCTCCGAAAAAACTAATAAAAAAACCGGCCATCATTAATCCGCTTAAATTATTTAAAGGGTCATTAACTAAACCAATACTTAAAAAACTAACTATTAAGCCCATTTGACCAAAGATGACCCATGGTCTTTTTCTGCCCATTGATAAAATGGTAAATCTGTCCATTAAGGGAGCAATAAGTATTTTGAAGCTCCAAGGGATTCCGATAACTGCTACAAAACTTGCAATTTCAACGGGTGTTTTATTGTTCATTGCCAACCAAGCTGGAATGGCAAAAAAAGTAATGCCTTCAGGAATTCCTTGAGCAAGATATAATGCAGAAAACGTTAGATAGCGTAATACTGGGTTTTCGGTAAGTATTGAATTCTGTTTTAAGAATAACGTTTTCTCATTGGTTTCGTTGGATTCATTTTTTAATTTCAAATTGGTTTTTATTGGTTGGTTAATAGTTTATATATTCTTTAAACCATGAATAATCAAGGTTATTGGAATAAAAGCTTGATATAAACAAAATTCAATTAAGTAAAATAGAGAATTTCATAAGTTGTCTTTTATATAATGCATTATTGAAAAGACTTGAGGATATGTTAAATCTAAAAAATATTTTCGACATTTTTAAAAATTTAATTTATAAGTCAAAAAAGCTCAACTTGGTTGAACTTTTTTGACTGGAAAATAATTCTAATTCTACTTGGTTAAATCTTCATTTTATTGAACTGTAACTTTTTTCTGTATCTTAAATACTTAAAATGAAAGCTCTTCACTTAAGCTATACATATAAGACCAGTCGTTTGAAATAGAAGCTCTTAATTTGTCTCTAAGTGCTTCTGTTTTTACTTTTCCATTGGCTTTTTCGTAAATTTTCCATACACCATCTCGATCTGCATCGAGATCAGCAAAGTTTTTGTACGGAATAGCCACAAAATAATTGGCTCCTTCAGGTCCTCCACCTACAACGTTATACCAGATTCCTCTTGCATCTCCTTCAGCTTTTTTAGTATTGGATGTAATTTCTTTTACAACTTCTATAAATTTTGAAGAATTGCTAGTTTTTACATTATAGACCCAAACTAGTTTTGTGTCTTGAGGCATTCCAGTAGATCTGCTAACATCAGGCATGGAACTAGCGATATTGTAGCTGACACTTTTTACGTTGGGCATGATTAAATTTACAACAGCCATTCTGCATTCTTTTCCTGCAGCATCACCTTCTTCATCCATTTCTGCCCATTTCGCCATGGTACTTGTTAACGTATAAACGGTGCCCTCTCCTTGAACTCTTTTCCACATGTTCCAGGGCTCTTTACCATCATTGTCTTTATAACATTTTTTCCAGGATTTTACGCCTTCTACAAATTGTGCATTGTGACCCGATTTTACGGTAATTTCTGATAAGTTTAATAAAATTGATTGATTTTCTTGTGAAATAACTACAAATGGAAGTAGTAATGCTAAATAAAATAATTTTTTCATAATGTGTTAATTTTGGTTGGTAATGATTTTAATGGTTAATATATAATTGTGCTAGAGTTTCGTCTAACAACGTTTGTATTCTTTATAAAAATCAATTTAGGGCAAGACAAGTTTTTTCATTCAGTATTGTGGTACTAAAAAAAATATTTTAAGTCTTAATAAAACTTAACGGTTGCTATTAAAAAATTAATGTGAAGATTATAAATATAGTGTTTTTTTTTAATTTAGACTATATTATATTTTTTCTTGTGAATTAGTAATCAATAGTTTTGAGTTAGTTGAGAATAGGAAATCGTGTATATTTAACGATTGTGATATACCTGAAAAGAAAAAAAGACCCAATAAAATTTGAGTCTTTAATTACTAAAAATGATAAGGTTTAACCAACCAAAACATTATCTTTTTTAGATTTAAATTCTATTTCGATTTGATTCTTTAACAAATCTTCGAATGATTCACGTTGCCTAATTAAATGTGCCTTTTTATTATGCCATAATACTTCAGCTGGTCTATATCTGGAGTTATAATTGCTAGCCATTGAAAAACAATAAGCGCCTGCATTTTTAAAACATAAAATATCTCCTTCATTAATTTCATTTATGCGGCGATTGTTCCCAAAGGTATCGGTTTCACAAATGTAGCCAACTACGGTATAAAAACGTTCTCTGCCTTTAGGATTGGAAATATTGATGATCTCGTGATGCGAACCATAAAACATAGGTCTTATTAAATGATTGAATCCAGAATCAACTTGAGCAAAGACCGTTGAGGTTGTCTGTTTTACAGCATTTACTTTGGTTAAAAAATAGCCAGATTGGCTTACTAAAAACTTGCCTGGTTCGAAAGCCAGCGTCAAATCAGAACCATATTCTTTACAAAAGTTATTGAATTTTTCGCTCAACTTTTGACCCAATTCTTCAATATTAGTTTCGATATCACCTGTTTTATATGGAACCTTAAAACCAGATCCAAAATCAATAAATTCTAAGTTTTTGAATTGTTTGGCGGTATCAAATAATATTTCGCTTGCATAAAGAAATACATCTATATCTAAAATATCACTACCAGTATGCATATGAATGCCGTTTATAGTCATTTTAGTATTTTCAATAATGCGCAATAAATGTGGTATTTGATGGATAGATATTCCGAATTTTGAATCGATATGGCCAACAGAAATATTACTGTTACCACCTGCCATAACATGAGGATTTATTCTTATACAAACGGGGATATTCGGGTGTTTGGTTCCAAATTGTTCTAATATTGATAAGTTGTCTATATTAATTTGAACTCCTAGAATTGTGGCTTCTTCAATTTCATCTAAAGAAACTCCGTTTGGAGTAAATATAATTTGTTCTGGTAAAAAACCAGCTGCCAATCCTAATTGAACTTCTTGTATTGAAACCGTATCAATTCCAGCTCCAAGGGTATTAAAATACTTTAAAATGGAAATATTAGAAAGTGCCTTTACTGCATAATTTATTTTTAGCTTTTTCACATCTTTAAAAGCATCAGTTAGACGCTTATATTGAGAGCCAATTTTTTCGGCATCATAGACATAAACAGGACTTCCAAAATCTTCTACTATCTTTAACAATTGAGAATTCAACATAATATACTTTCATTTTTCAGCAAAGGTATTTTTTTTACTTAAACTAAAAATATTATACTTGAATATTTCACATATTAAACAAAATGTTAAATAATTAACAATAATAAAAAAGTAAAAAGAGAATGTATGTATTACTAATTAAAAGATTAGTGTAATTAATAGGTATTCTATACATTTGTCGTTCTTAAACTATTAAGCAAATTATGAATTTACACGAATATCAAGGTAAAGAAATATTAAGCAGTTTTGGCGTACGTATTCAACGTGGTATTGTTGCTCAAAGTGCTCAAGAAGCTGTGACAGCTGCTAAACAATTAACAGCAGAAACTGGCACTAGCTGGTATGTGATTAAAGCTCAAGTTCATGCGGGAGGTCGCGGAAAAGGAGGTGGTGTTAAACTTGCAAAAAACTTGAAAGAGGTTGAAGAAATTGCAGGAAAGATAATAGGAATGAATTTAATAACACCTCAGACATCTGCAAAAGGAAAGCGTGTTCATCAAGTTTTGGTGGCAGAAGATGTTTATTATCCTGGAGAAAGTGAAACAGATGAGTTCTATATGTCGGTTTTATTAAATCGTGGTACAGGTAGAAATATGATTATGTACTCTACTGAAGGTGGAATGGATATTGAAGCTGTTGCAGAAAAAACACCACATTTAATTTTTACTGAAGAAATTGATCCTAGTGTAGGTTTAATGCCATTTCAAGCAAGACGCATTGCTTTTAACTTAGGGTTATCTGGTAATGCATTTAAAGAAATGACACAATTTGTTTCAAGTCTTTATACAGCTTATGTAAAATCTGACTCCTCATTATTCGAAATTAATCCTGTGTTAAAAACAAGTGATAACAAAATTTTGGCGGTTGATGCTAAAGTGACTATAGATGGCAATTCATTATACAGACATAAGGATTATGTGGATTTACGTGATTTACGTGAAGAGAATCCTATTGAGGTTGAAGCAGGTGCGTTAGGATTAAATTATGTTGATCTAGATGGAAATGTTGGTTGTATGGTAAATGGTGCGGGGTTAGCAATGGCGACTATGGATTTAATTAAACAAGCAGGAGGAGAGCCAGCTAACTTTTTAGATGTTGGTGGAACTGCAGATGCTGCACGAGTTGAGGCCGCTTTTAGAATTATCCTTAAAGATCCCAATGTAAAAGCTATTTTGATAAATATATTTGGTGGGATTGTTCGTTGCGATCGAGTTGCTCAAGGTGTTATAGATGCGTATAAAAACATGGGAACTATTAATGTTCCTATTATTGTGCGTTTGCAAGGAACAAATGCAGATATTGCCAAGAAGTTAATTGATGAATCTGGTTTAGATGTATTGAGTGCAACAGAGTTTCAAGAAGCTGCTGATAAAGTGCAACAAGTTTTAGCATAAAAATTTTTAACTTATTATAAAAAGGCTAGTACAGTTTTCTGTGCTAGCCTTTTCTATTTTATGTCGATAGATTTTTTATTGGCAGTTAAACAAATGTTAAATGCCATTATAGATGTAACATTTAGAAATTATAAAAGTCTATAAAGTATAAATCAATTAAAAATCAAACAATTATGAAAACAATCAAAACATTATTGCTAATGGTAGCCATTACTTTTAGTAGTGTACTTTTTGCTGCCACGGCACCAAAAACTGAAGCACCTTCAAGTTTAAATGAAGAAATTGCAAAATTATTAAAAAACCCACAATTTGAAGTGGAACAGGATGTTCAAGCCATTGCCACGATTACAATTAACAAGAATAATGAAATCGTCGTGTTATCTGTGGATACCGAAAATGATGAATTTAAAAACTTTATTACAAATAGGCTAAACTATAATAAGGTATCCTCATCTTTGGTAAGTGAAAGCGAACACTATATTGTTCCGGTAAGATTAACTAAAAAGTAATTTTGTTAAACCTTATTTTGAAAAAAGCTTCTGTTGTCAGGAGCTTTTCTTTTTTTGAATTATTTTTTCTTCTTTTTTTGGCATAGGACCTCTTAAATGAATCACCAATCCATTAAGAAAATTTCTTAAAATTTGGTCACCACACTCCATATATTTGGGATGGTCTTCACTCCTGAAAAAGGCACCTAGCTCACTTTTTGAAATTCTAAAATCGACCAGTTCTAAAATCTTTACGATTTCATCATCTCTTAGCTTTAAAGCAACCCGTAATTTTTTTAAAATATCATTATTTGTCATATCTATAAATTATGAAATTAAAAGGAATAGTTATTTGCAAAATTAATTGAATCCTTTTCCTTTTCTAGCGTTTTTGTGATTTTTAAATTCAGATTAAAAAAAAGGGTTTGATTTTGTTATTAAAAATTTCAAAATATGTTTTATAACATACTGAAAAACAGAAGTGTATAATTTAAAACATTAATATTTAAATTCTTTTTTAAGTCGAGAAATGAGTCGTTTTTTTTAAGATTAAAATAAAATAGGTGATGAAATAAATAAATTTATCGATGAACAAACCCAGTGTTTTCGATAAGTTACATAATATCGACGATTATAAAAGTAAAGTACTGTTGTAACTTTATAATGTAATTATTTAATCCCTCAAGAAATGATAAACCGGGTCGAAAAATTAAGTTTATTATCGGAAATGATAGCTTTTGCCAAGTACGATAAAGACATAAAAAACATAGAATATAATTTTTTATTAGGAGTTGCCAAACAGCTAGAAATTTCTAGAGAAGATTTTGAGTATTTAATCGAGCATCCTATTAATTACATTCATTTAAAATCACATAGTGAGCGAATAGTACAGTTTCATCGTTTGGTTTTGCTTATGAATATTGAAAATAACGCAGATGGAAATGCGTCTGGAGTAATTAAGTTATATAATTTTGGATTAAGAATGGGGCTAAGTCATGAGTCCATAACTAAAGTTCTTTATCTCATGGAAAGTTTTCCTAATAAGATCGTACCACCAGATGTACTTATAGATATATTTAAAACACAATATAATTAGGGATTAATTATTTTGATAATTGGCCCCTAAAAAGGGTTAAATGGAAGCTAATTGTTTTTTAAACAGTTAGCTTTTCTATTTTTTGCTGATAGGCTTTAATTTCATCTCGTAGTTTAGCGGCTACTATAAAGTCTAAAGCTTTAGCTGCTTCTTCCATGAGTTTTCGTTTTTCCCGAATTTTCTTTTCTAACTCTGTTTTACTTAAATAGGCACTTTCCGGTTCTGCAGCTTTTAATGCTTCAATTTCATATTTATATGTACTAACAGAATTTTTTGTTAACGCATTATCTAAACTTTTATTTAAGGCTTTTGGCGTTATATTATGTTTTGTGTTGTATGTAATTTGTTTTTCACGTCTATAATTAGTTTCATCAATGGTTTTTTGCATGCTATTGGTAATTTTATCTGCATACATTATTGCTTTTCCTGATAAATTACGGGCAGCTCGTCCAACAGTTTGAGTTAATGAGCGTGCAGATCGCAAAAATCCTTCTTTATCAGCATCCAAAATAGCGACTAATGAAACTTCAGGTAAATCTAACCCCTCACGTAATAAGTTTACACCAACCAATACATCAAATAAGCCTTTCCTTAAATCTTGCATAATCTCAACTCGTTCAAGAGTATCAACATCGCTATGGATATAACGACATCGTATCTGAATTCTGTCTAGGTATTTTGTCAATTCTTCAGCCATACGTTTAGTAAGTGTAGTTACTAAAGTACGTTCATCTTTTTCAACGCGTTGCTGTATTTCTTCAATTAAATCATCAATTTGATTCAGACTTGGTCTCACTTCAATAACTGGGTCTAATAAACCTGTTGGGCGAATTACTTGTTCAACATATATACCGTCTGATTTTTGCAATTCATAATCTGCAGGTGTAGCACTTACATAAATTACCTGATTTTGAATGGCTTCAAATTCTTCAAATTTTAATGGTCTGTTATCCATTGCTGCTGGTAATCTAAAACCATATTCAACCAAATTTTCTTTTCGGCTTCGGTCACCACCATACATAGCATGTACCTGAGAAATTGTAACATGACTTTCGTCTATAACCATTAAATAATCCTCCGGAAAGTAATCTAATAAACAGAAAGGTCGTGTTCCTGGTTGTCTTCCATCTAAATATCTAGAATAGTTTTCTATACCAGAACAATACCCTAATTCACGAATCATTTCTAAATCAAATTCAGTCCGTTCTTTTAAGCGTTTTGCTTCTAAATGTTTTCCGATTTCTTTAAAATAATCATGTTGTTTAACTAAATCATCCTGAATTTCTTTTATGGCATTTTGTAACACATCTGGTGAAGTTACAAACATATTAGCAGGGTAAATAGTTAGTAAATCATATTTTTCAATGACTTGATTGGTTTGAATATTGAACGATTCCATGTCTTCAATTTCATCACCAAAAAAATGAATTCTAAAGGCATCATCTGCATAACTTGGAAAAATATCAACCGTATCACCTTTTATTCTAAAATTACCATGATTAAATTCTCCTTCAGTTCGTGAGTATAAACTTTGCACTAACTGATGTAATAATTTTGTTCTAGAAATAACTTGATCTCTTTTTAAAGTAATCACATTTTTTTGAAACTCAACAGGGTTTCCAATACCATAAATACATGAAACAGAAGCTACTACTAATACATCTCTACGGCCTGAAAGTAGGGAGGAAGTCGCACTTAAACGCATCTTCTCAATTTCTTCATTAATAGATAAATCTTTCTCTATATAAACGCCAGAAACAGGAATATACGCTTCTGGTTGGTAGTAATCATAATAAGACACAAAATATTCTACAGCATTATTTGGAAAAAATTGTTTGAATTCTGAATATAACTGTGCGGCTAAAGTTTTGTTATGAGCTAAAATTAGGGTTGGTTTTTGTACTTCCTGTACTACATTGGCAACAGTAAATGTTTTACCAGAACCTGTTACTCCTAGTAAAGTTTGGTATTTTTCATTAGCCCGTAACCCTTCAACTAATTGTTTAATTGCTTGAGGTTGATCACCAGTCGGACTAAAATCTGATTCAATTTTGAATTTCATTCAGCAAAATTACATAAAATATATGTGTTATTGTTTTAATGTAAAGTGACCTCTATAGACCGTACCATCTGATAAAATTACAACATACCAGTAGTCATCACTATGGAGAAGTTTTCCATTAAATGTTCCGTTCCAGCCTTTTTCTAATGGATTGATTTGTTTTAAGAATTTTCCGTAACGGTCAAATATTTTAATATCTATGTCACTATTAAACTGGTCATTGACTCCAAATGGTTTCCAAGAATCATTGACACCGTCATTATTAGGTGTAAAAAACTTAGGAAATCCAAGAATTGAAATTTCTTTTTTTACTATTCCACAACCATTTTTATCAAAAACATAAACTGTGTGAAAACCAGGTTTTACATTTGTAAATATATTGCTATCTTGATATATAGGAGTATCTAGGGCAAATTGATAATTACCTTCGCCTGAAACAGTTATAGTAATGACGTTATTTGCTGATTCTTCTTGAATATCTATAGATTCAATTGTAGCGACATTTGAAGGAGATATAATTAATTCATTAGTTGATGTACAATTATTATCAAATATTACAATTACCTTATAAGTGCCAATTTCATTCACATTAATACTCGAGGTATTTGCAATAAGAACATTATTAAAATACCATTCATATAAAGGGTTGTTTCCAAGAGCATTTAAAAGTCCGGATTCAACCGAAATTGTAGTTGGAAAACTATTTAAACAATATATAATATTTTCAGGTTGAGAAAAAACAGGCGATTCAGAAACATTTAATGTTACAGTAGTTAATGCGAAGCACTGATTATTATTTTTTATTTTGACAAATAGAATTTGTTGATATGGTGTTGTATTAAAATAGGGAGAATTTAAGATGTTTTCTCCATTGAATGCATCTTCTTCGGTCTCATAATAAGAAACTAAAGAGTTGATTGGTATTTGATTTTGAAAGGTAGATGTAATAGTATTTAAATCAAACTCTGTAATTCCGTCAATGATTTCATCATCACAATTAGAAAAACCAGGTATAGTTATGTTATTATTAGCTATCTGTAGTTCTAATTCAGCTATGTTAAAACATCCATTTTGATTTTCAACTCTTCCAAAAACAGATTGAAAAAGATTGTTGTTTTTGAATTTATTAGGATTTGAAATAGGGTTAAGATTATTTATTGCATCATTTTCAGTATTGAAATAGTTTGTAACATTTAATGAATTATCATTATTAGTTATTTCTGAAACGGCATCAAATAAATTGAATTGTGCAGTCCCTCCCTGATTTAGGTCACATTCTACTAAAACAGCATTGAAAACCACAGGATTTGGAGCGTATTCTATAACTACTTCACCGTAAGAAGTACAGCCTAATAATCCCCAATCTATTTCTACGCTATATGTGCCAGGTTCATTAATTTCTACGCTTGAGCCAGTTTCTCCAATTAATTCAGTGCCATCTTTAAACCATTTAGTTCCACCGCCCCCTATTGAAGGTATTGCGGCAGAGATCATATACGCCGAATTTTCACAAATAGCATTATTATTTGCTAAAAGTCTATTTGGACCTAAATCTACAGATGTTTGAAAACTGCCAGCTTCTAAAAATACTGCAGAGTCATATCTATAATTTATATGATCGGCAATGACTAATTTAACATGGTAAGTTTCATTAGGAATGAGATTAGCATTCGCTCTTAAAATTGTTGTTTGTCCATTAAAATTAATGGGGCTAACAGTACCGTTCCAACTTCCAAAATAGTTCTCGTTGATTGCAGGACAACCATTAGGGATTTCTGGATGAACAGTCGTAACTTTTATTGGTGTTTGGGTATCTGGTATAAGTGCGATATTGGTATATTGTTGTTGATAAGCTGGACGAATTAGAAATCCGAACAAATCGGAATACTGGCAGGTTTTTGAGTTATCTATTTGATATTCTTCAGAAGCAAATAAATATCTAAAACTTACTTGAGTAGCCTGCGATCTGAAATCAAACTCTATAATTGTTGCATTAGTTGTATTAGATTCGTTTAAAATAATTTCCAAATCAGAATCACCAACCCAACCCGGAGCATCATCATCACTAAGTCTGTCGTTAGGACCTTCAACATTCAATAATCTTCCAGAACTTAGAACAATACCTCTTTGTAAAGGAAATGTAGTACCAGTAGCGTCAAAATAGCCATAACTTTTATCTGAAGTTCCAAAATTACCACCAATGACATTTGTTACTTGAATATTTGAAATACATTCACTATCAATCAAAATATCTTCAATTAATTGCTGAGCTGTGTATGTTTGACTATCTACTATAACTTGCCCAAATGAGAGTAAATTAAAGGAAAGAAAACAAATAAAATAAATGTACTTCATGTAGTATTATGATGAGCAATAAATTTAATTAATAATTTGTAACATGACTGTATTTAGCGCTTAAGAGAAAAATGCCCTCTTACCTCAAATTCAGCACCTTCTTTTTTAACTTTTGCTACAAACCAATAATCATCTGATGGCATATTTTTGCCTCTATAGGTCCCATCCCAACCTATTGAAGTTGATGGTAATGTTTTTATAAGTTTACCATGCCTATCATAAATGTAAACAATTGTTCCAGGTAATTGTTCGATTCCAACAATATGCCATGTATCAAAATAACCATCATTATTAGGGGTTACAAATTTTGGTATATCAATAACAAAAACTTCTTTAGAAACATCTTGACATCCATTTAGATCTCTAATTGTTACGATGTGGGGTCCAAATGTTACATTTTCAAAAACATTGGATATTTGAGGTTCTTGATTATCTAAGATATAAACATAGTTGCCTATCCCGCTTACATCTACGGTAATACTATTTGGATCTGAAAAATCAACGGTTGTTGTAAAATTAATGGTAGCTTCAACTGATTCGACGACAGTAAAGGCTTTTGTTGCTATACAATTATCGATTGAAGTGATGGCAACCCAATACTCTCCTACATCTAATGGCATTAATTCTATTTGATTTGTGGTTTCACCTGTTGACCACAAATAGGTGTCGTTTATATTTCCAGTACTAGCATCAATAATTAAAGGTAAGTCATTTTTACATATTGGCACTGTATCCGCAATATTTATAACAGGAAGAGGGAAAACAATCGAACTAAAAGAAGTTGTGTCAAAACACCCTGTTGAAATATTTTCCATCCTTGCATAAATAATTTCACCATCGAATGACGCATGCAAATTATTGAATGCGTTCTCGTTATTTTCAGCATCCTCTAGATTTGTATAATAGGTAACAGTAAAATTTGCTGGATTTTCAGATCCAATAATTTTGGTTTTTTGCAGAGATAAATCAAAAACAAATAAGCCATCATAGTCATCATCACATGCTTCTAAATTAGGTGGTTGTATCGCAATCGGATTTGGATTTATTTGTAAATTGAATGATGGTATTTTAATACATCCGGTAATTGGATCTTCAATACGAACAAAAATTGTGTTAAAATTAGAGGTGTAATTAAATAAATTTGGCAATGGACTTAAGTTATTTTCAGCATCATTTAAATTGTTGTAATAACTTAAGTTTACTTTATTAGGGTCATCAACTATAACATTATTTATATTTGATAAATCATATGTTTTTGAATCATTATCACAGATTTCAATAGTGCCTACAAAATTATAAACGGGTGGTGTATTTACAATTAATTCTAATGGTCTGACACTATAGCAACCTGTTAAGATATTGGTGACTTTAATATAAACTGTTTGAGGATTTATAATATTAGCATAATTACTAGGATTTGCAATTTTTTTAGAAAGGTCTTCGATATCTACTTCATTTTCATAAAAAGTAATATCTAGATTTGAAGTAATTCTATCTAAAAGTTGAAAATCGGCATTATTTAAATCAAAAAATGTTTTTTCATCATAATCCATATCACACTGGATAAAAGAAGAGGCCTCTGTAACATCGGGAGCTGCTATAATATTAATGCCGAGTTGTTCAATAACATAACAGTTAGAATTAATTCCCTGAATTCTAACAAAAAGGGTTTGCGGATTCGTTGCATTGGTGTATTGAAGAGGTAATGGATTTACGTTATTGATAGCATTTTGAATGTTAATATGAAAAGAAATATTTAAGCCACTTGTAGCACCTTGAGTAATTTCTGTAATTTTTTCAGTTAAATTGAAAATATTCTTACCATCATTACTAATATCATCACAAATTAAATAATCTTGAAAAGCTACATTATAAACTGGGGTTTGTGAAACCTCTATTGTAAAAGAAGTGTCACCAAAGCAACTGGTATCTGAAGTGTTTTGTACTCTAACATAAATAGTTTGAGGACTTGATATATTTTGATAAATTATAGTTTTATCTATTGGAATGGTATAATCAGAATCTTCGAAATATAACACTTCTTTACCGGCTTGGCCGTTTAATATTTCATTGTCTTTGTCAGATAATAAAAAGTCTGCTCTGTTATCATCATCATCTTCACAAATTTCGTAATTGGTTATTACAGGAAATAATGGAAGAGTATTTACTATAATTTTAATAGTCTCTATACTGTAACAAAAAGGAGGATTATTATTTTGAACTTTAACAAATATATTTTTAGTATTTGTGTTAAAAGTAGTTGGATTTGTAATTGCATTTGTATTGGATTCGGCATCAATCAATGATTTGAAGTAACTTATAGTAAGATTTGTTGTATTTGATACTATTTCAGGAAGTTTATCTTCAAGATTAATAATAGTGAAACCATCTTGATCTGAATCACAAATAATAAATGGACTGGGTTGTGTTAAGGCAGGAGCAGGGAATACTTCTATTTCAAAACGGTTCTCTGTATGGCATCCTGAATCAATATTTTCTAGTCTGGCCCAAAATATTTTAGTTCCTGAAACTGGATATAAATTTGGTAATTCGTTTGACTTAGATTCAGCGTCTAATTCAGAAAGAAAATAGGAGACTTGAAAATTAGTGTTTCCATTATTCACAATGCTATCTAGTGAATGTAAATCAACACTTACAATGCCATCTTCATCAGAATCACAATACTGCATTGGGGCAGCAGGTTGAAAAAGTAGTATTGGATTAACAAGTAATTTGATTTTTCCTTGTTCTGAACACATTCCATTATCAATTTTAATAAATATTTCTTTTGTACTTATTGCAGTATACGGCACAGAATCATCAATGGCATTTAGGTTATTATCTAAATCATCTTGGGATTCAAAATAAGTCACAGTTATATTCGGTAAATCATTGGCAATAATGCCTGTTATTACAGGTAGGGAAAATTCGCCTATACCATCGTTTGTGTCATCATCACATAAGGCAAAATCTTCAATTTTTGTGCCAGTTAATAATAAATTGGTATGTACTTCAATCGGGACAATGGATGGGCAACCAGTAACATTATCCAAAACTCGAATAAAAACCGTTTGTACATCAGGGCTAGTGTTTAAAAAATTAGTCGGGTCAGTTATAGGATTACTTCCTAATTCAGCATCTTCATAAGTGAGATGAAATGTCCAAGTTACACCAGTTAATCCCTGTAAAACATTTGGAACAATTTCTGTTAAATCAAAACTAGCAACACCATCATAATCTGAATCGCAGGCATCAATAAATTGCGTAACTGAGTTAACCATCGGGCTGTTAATAATTTCTACATCGAGTGTTGTTGTTTTAATACAACTTGTTTGGGAATTAAAAACTCTTACAAAAAATGATTGAAAATTTGGTGAGCTGGCATTTACATAAGGTGAAGAAATTGGATTATTACCATTTTCAGCATCAATCTGAGTAATATGATAAGAAACTACTAGGTTTGCTTGACCTCCAGTAATCTCATCATCTTTTTCGGTTAAATTTATATCAGTTATTCCATTAATTGTAGCGTCATTATCGCAAACTTTCAGATTAGTGGGGTTAATTATATCAGGTAACGAATTTACTACAAGATTTATAGGTGCATAAGAAAAGCACCCTGTATTTAAATTTTCTATAGACACATAAACAATCTCAGGATTTGAGTTGTTTGAAATAGGTGAATTAATGAGATTAATATTACTTCTTGCTTCTAATTCAGAATGATAAAACAAAAAATTATAATTGCCTGAAGGGAGAATAGTTAGTATTTCAGGAATTTTGGTTTGAAGATCAAAAATTTCTATGTTATCTCCACTTAAGTCGTCACATAATTCATAATCAGATATCGGATTTATAATGGGTTCTGAGTTTAAAATAACTTGAATTTGATCTTCAATTAAGCATCTAGTATTATTTATAGGAACTGTAATTTCAACCCTATAGTTGCCATTTTGAATGACATTTAAAGTTGGGTTGATTTCCCCTGGAATTAAGGTGTTATCTATATACCATGCGTATTCTGCTTGTGGATTTTCAATATCAGCATCCAATAAATATGAATTTAAGCACGTCACAACATCAACTCCTAAATCTATATTGTTAAAGCTAATTGCCTCAATAAAAACAGCAGAGTCAAAACTGTAATCCTCTTGGTCTGCAATAATGAGTTTAATATGATATTGGACATATGGTGTAATTGTAGCCGATGCGGTTAAAGGAACCGTTCTTCCATTATAATTTGTATCTCCAAGATTGTATCCATCAAAATATTGCGCATTTTGTGCAGGGCAAACACCAAATATTTCATCGTGAATAGTATTGGTATTAACGGGGGTACTTGTACCTGGAATTAAGGCGATATTTTGATATGGAGCTGGACTTCCTGTTTGTTTTATAAGAAAAACGAATCCATCTGAGAACTGACATGGATTTATTCCAAAATATTCTTCTGAGGCTAATAAATAATTAAATTGTACTTGATTTGTTGCTGAAATTAGGTCGAATTCTATGGAGGTTGCATTTGTTGTATTTGTAATTCCTAACGCCATTTCAAGGTCAGCGTCACTTCCCCAATTTGGAGTCCCTTCACTTAAAGTAGAAGTTATTATTGTATTTCCTCCAGATTCAGCTTTCCCGGTTGATAGCATGACGCCATCTTGAAATGGAAAATTTGAAGTACCTCTATTGAAATAGGCATAACTTGGAAGCCCAAAAAAGTTTCCATTAACACTAGAGGTTATATTTGAAATTTCAACACAACCATCAATTAAATTATTTTCAATAAGTTGATTTAGAGAAATTGAGCTATCAACGCTAATTTTTTGAGAAAACATGAAACTACTACCGCTACAAAAGACTAGGCCTAATAAGACATATTTTTGTAGGTATCTTTTCACTTTGCTCAATTTGGGTAAAAACAGCATTGTTTTATGATTAATTCTTCTTGAAAAGTAGCAATAATTAGGTTATATTCAAAACAAAACAGCCTAAAGGTAATTTTGTTAGTTTTTAGTCGATTTTCATTTAATTTTTTAATGTAAAATGATTTTTGAAGACTCTACCATCTTGCAAAGTAACAAAAAACCAATAATCATCTGTTGGTAATATTTTGCCGTTAAAAGTGCCGTTCCATCCTTGTTCTAAAGGGCTTAATTCTTTAATAAGTTTACCATAACGGTTAAAAATGTAGATTTTTGAATTTGGTTGAAACATACTTGAAACTCCGTAAACCTGCCAGAAGTCATTAACTCCATCGTTATTAGGTGTAAAATATTTTGGAAAGCCAATAACAGATATTTGCATATTAACATTACCACATCCGTTTTTTAAGTCATTAACATAAACGCTATAGAAACCAGGAGAAACATTTTCAAAAATATTGCTACTTTGATAGGGTCTGTATAATACATTATTAGAATCTAAAAGGGAATATTCATATAACCCTTCTCCCGAAACCAATACTTCAATTATGTTATTTTCAGTTGCATCCGCTACATTAATTGATTCAAATGTTGCGAGGTTCGATGGTTCTACTATAATAGTTCTTTCTTTTGAACAATTATTGCTATTAGTTACCTTCACGCTATATGTTCCTGGTTCATTTACCCAAATTTCAAAAGAGGTCTCTCCTGTTGACCATAAATAGGTATAATTATTAGCAGGATTATAAATAATACCTGGATTTAATGTAATTGTTTTTGGGTATTTGTTTAAGCAATAATAGGTTATAGCATTAGTTTCAATTTCTGGTAATTTATTAACAGTAAGCAGTAATTCACTTATGCCATAACAATCGTTTGAGTTTTCAACGCGTGCGTATATTATTTGGGAATAAGGAACTGTATTTTTAAAGTTAGTACCTAAATTATTTTGTTCAATCAAAGCATCTTCATAGGTTTTATAATAGGAAATAACTAATCCACTGGGTAAGCCATTTATAATATTTGAGTTAGCTTCTGTTAAATTAAAATTGTATAATCCATCCTCCGTACCGTCATCATCACATGCTATTAATTCAGTATCATTTGAATCTGTAAGACTGACATTTATAACCAGTTCAGAGTTTGAATAACAATTTGTTCTATTGTCAATTACATCTACATAAATAGTTTGAGGATTAGAAGAATTAATAAAAGATTCAGGGTTGATTATTTCATTTAATTTTGCCAGATCTAAATAAAATTTCGTTGAAATATTTTGAATACCTCCTGTTAAAGATTCATTCGCTTCATTTAAATTAAACAAAGTAATACCATCTTTTATTCCATCTTCATCGCATTGTAGTAAAGAAGCATTAAATGCTTCAGGGTTTTCATTAAAATTCACGAAAGCCTGACCTTCAATTGCACAATCACCATTATTTGGTTCGATATAAACTTCATAATGACCACTATTTGAAACATCTAAATTGAATGAAGTTTCAGGTAATGTAATACCATCTTTTTTCCAAGAATAAGTTGCACCAGGAAAAACTTCAGAACTCAGGTTGTAAATATCACCATCACATAGCTCTAAGTTTATACTGCTTTCTCCATTTTTAATAATATCTATTTGAGTATTAAAAAAAGAGGCTATAAATGGAGGTAAACCTTGAGCAGATAGATTAGGAGTTAGATTAATTGCGTTATGTGTATAATTGCATGAAGTCCCAAGATTATCGGGATTATTTATTACCCCTAAATAGGGTAAACCGGTTTGATAAGTAGCGCTTAACGCTCTATATATTTTTCCGTTTGGTCCCAATTGTAACCCTCCTCTATATAAATTACGGTTATCAATTATTATTCCTGATCCAGGAACATCAGCCGATAATAAATTATATTGAATTAATGACGACGTGTGATTTGCTGGATTTTGTGCTTCATTATTGTTATTACTAAAAAAATCATTAGAAGCGTGAATATATAAAAGTTGACTATTTGGAGAAAATTCTACCCCATAAGGTATTTTACTATTGCCTGGAATACCTATTGGTATTTGATTACTTACAATACCAGTATTATTATCAAAATCATATAAAAATAAGCCATCAGTTGCATTTGCAGAAGCCATTTTTGTACCGTCAGGGGAAAGTTTCAAATAACCTCTTGCATCACCAACAATTAAATTAAAAGTAGATTTAATAGCAACAGTATTTACTCCAAAATCATTTACTTCAAAGGCGTGATAGGTGTCAAATAGGTTTTCATTTAATCCTTCTTCTGATGCAAAAGCGACTACCCATATGGATTTGCTAATGCAATCTTTTAAAACCGCAGTTATTTTTTCTGAACTTCGTTGTAAAAGGTTGACATTTTTTACACTTGTTACACCACCTAAACCACCATCAAGAGTCATATCAATTTCTGAATAATTTAATCCAAAATTTAAACCATCTAGGGCATTGTCAACTGTGAAGACATAATAAATATTTGGGTCATTGGGTTTAGGAACAATAATGGCTGATTGTGTACTTGATGAATCACCTAGTAGACCGAATCCATTCTGCATGAGAACATGATTCTTGTTCCAAATTGAAGTACCGTCTGTATAGAACAATAAACTTCCAGTGTCATCTGAAATAGATGCACACCCTTCATTAGTGAAAAGTTGCCCATCATTAACAGGTGCGACCGTATTGGCTAATTGATTAAACTTAATGCCTCCGCCATACCCAAAATACCAGTTAGCGGCTTCATTTTGGCTATAAGAATATAAGTTTGTAAAAATACAAATAAAGAGTAATACAATTTTTTTCATCTTCAATAGCAAAGCTATCAAAAGATATTATAAATCGCGCATTTTTAACAACCTGTAAGATAAAAAGATGAATATAGCCGTCCAAAATAAAACAATAACTATTTCATACCAATGCACAGCATAATCAAAATCAAACTTCTCACCAACCTGATTCGCTACAGTTTGTACTGCACTTAAACGGGAAAATGGCTGTTTAATCAAATTTGACATGGAATTTAAAGGAAAAAACTGCATGATGCTTGTGGCAGTATCTGCATCTGTTTTCCAACGTAATAATCCAAATACAATACCTTCAATAAACTGCCATACAAATAAAAATCCAAGAGCAAATGCAGATCGTTTTACTAAAATTCCTAAGAATAGACAAAATGAGAAAAACCCAACTAACTTGATTAAAAAGGCTAAAAGAAATTCTAAGTCAGAGAAAATAATGCTTAACTCGGTATAATTTGAAAATACGAGCCCTAAAATTAAAGACACAATAAATAAAAATATTGTAGAAACTACTGAAAATACAACAACTGTATAAAATTTAGATAAAATAAATTCTTTTTTACTTAACCCGTCAATTAAATTTTGCTTAAGTGTTTTATTACTGTATTCATTTGCCATCATGGATACGATTACAATAGCTAAAAATAATTTAAAAATAGCCGCAAAATAACTGTTAAAATGCCATATGTATGGGAAATTAAAAATGCCCATTTCAGCTAAATGAAATTTAATAGGCCCAATGTCAAACTTGATCGCTGCTATAAGTGCAATGGAAGTGAGTAAAACAAAATAAGTGATTATTAATACTTTACTTGCTCGGCTATGTATTAATTTTTGAAATTCTATATTTAAAAGTCTGAACATGTTTTTATTGGTTGTTGGTTAGTGTTAGGAATTGTTCTTCTAAACTTTCTTTACGTTGCACTAAATGTGATAATATAAACCCTTTTTCGAATAACAATTTATTGAAAGTGGCAGATTCCATGGGTTCATTTAAAAAGGCTGTTATTAAATGGTCTTTAGCTTTTACACTGGCAATAGAACTATGGCTTTCTAGAAATTTAATTAATTCTTCCTGTTTATCGCATTTCAATTCAAAGAAGCCAAAGCTGGTTATCATTTCATCAACTCTTCCAGAATATAATTTTTCTCCTTTTCTTAGAACAACGACATGAGTACAAACTTTTTCTACTTCATCAAGCAAGTGAGATGCTAATAAAATAGTAGTTCCTGCACTTGCAATTTCTTTAATTATTTCTCTTATTTGGTGTATGCCCTTTGGGTCTAATCCATTAGTTGGTTCATCTAAAATTAAAATTTCAGGATCATTTAATAGGGCAGAAGCTATAGCTAATCTCTGTTTCATTCCTAATGAAAAGGTGCTAAATCTGCTATCTTTTCTATCAATTAATTCTACCAATCTTAACTTTTCCTCAATCTTACTTTCATCAACTTCCTTAATTTTACAAACTAATTTCAAATTTTGATAAGCAGTCATATAGGGATAAAAGTTTGGCCGCTCAATGATGGCACCAACTTTTTTCAAGGCTTGATGTGTTGAAGTATTTCCATCAAACCAGTGAAATTCACCTGAAGTACTGTTTACAACATTAAGTACAACACCTAATGTGGTCGACTTTCCACTTCCATTTGGTCCTAAAATACCATAAACATTACCTTTGTTTATGGTAAAAGATAAATTTTTAACAGCAGTTAAATAACCAAATTTTTTTGTTAGATTGTTAATTGTAAGGATAGGCTCCAAGATATTTTAATTTTGGTGTTGATCTAAAACCAACAGGTTAGTTAAAAAGTATGACGATTGTTGTGTAAATTTGTTACAAGTACTTTTATAAAAATAAGATTTAATATTCAATAGTATAAATAATGAAAGATTTAAAAATTTCAAAAAAAAAACCGTCTTATCCTGTAAATGATGAGCTGAATAAATATCTTTCAGAATTTAACAGAAACATAAAACTTCCAGTTTTATATGAGGATTTACTTAGGTTTCAAGGTTCTGTAACCGTTTATGATAAGTTTGATAATGATACCCTTTGGATTCGTGTTTATTACAGTGAATTTGAACGTGAGGAAATAGATTTGAGCTTAAAAAAAGTATATACTATTTTACATTCTGATGGGAATGAAACTTCTATTGCTTTCCTTAATGTGGATGCTATTGATTACTGCACATTTGGAAACTCGAAACCTTTCAGAATAAAAATTAGAAATATTTTAAATGATAATTTCACTTATTTTTATGTGAAAATTGCTGATGCTTCAAGAATTTATGGTTTGGAACTGGAGCATATGTTATCGCCTTATAATTTAAATTTTTTAGTATATAAAAACACACTAATTGAAGAGCATATTTCGGGAATTCCTGGCGATGAATTTATAAAAAACATGCTTCCCAATTGTAGTAAATCTGAGAAATCTCAAATAGCCAAAGAGTTTGTTAAGTTTAATGAGCGCTGTATGATTAGGCTTTTAGGAGACATGCGTTCTTATAATTATGTTATAGTTCCAACACATGATTTTGACCAAGTTGTTTATAAAATAAGAGCTATTGATTTTGATCAGCAATCATATGAGGGTAAAATTAATATTTACCGCCCTCAATTTTTTAAAGAAAATTTTGTGATGGTTAAATTGGTTACTGATAGTTTTCAAAAATTATCGATTGATCAATACAAGATAGAAGAGCGTTCTATAATTGCCAAGCGTTTAAAAAGTTATTCCGACAGAATTGAGGGTTTACTTAAATGTATGATTAATGATACCATATCAACTAAAGAAAATGTTGAAACTTTAAAAACAAAAATTTACGAGTATACTATGGATGTTAAATTTAAACGTAGTAAAACTATGGGTGATATTATAAAAAATGCTCTGGCTTATGTTTTGAGAAACTATGAAAATGTTAACCCATCAAGATTTTAACTGAGAAATTAATTCCAGTTCTCATCAAAATCTAAATTCTCGTAATCATCAATATCTAAATCATCATCAAATTCATCAAAGTCATCTGAGCTTTCAGCTTCAAAAACCTTTTCTGGAGCTTCATCTGGAATTTGACCTTTCGAAAATAAGAGATTAGGATATGAAGCACCTTCCGTTTCATCAACAATTTCAGCTAATTCAACATAAAAAGTCCATAAATTAAAAAAGTCATAAACATAAATTAATTTTGGCTGCATTTCATAAACCACACTATTTATAACTGTATTGTTCATTAATTCAGCAGAAGCGTCTTCTGTTAAATCAAACAGTGAAATTTCTTGACCCTGATTCCACATCTCATCACTTACATAAAATGAAGCCATTTCTGTTCCGTCAAATCCAAAAGATTGAGTAATAACGTTATGTAAATCTTCTAAGGTATCCGATTCCTTGATTTCTATATCACGAAATATATCATCTTCAGTATCATTATCAAGAATAACTCTAAACCTGTAAATCATAGTATTAAATTAAGTTGCAAATGTAATTGTTTTCGATTATTTGGTAAAACGATGTAGAGTAAATATCATTGAACTTAACAAAATAAAAGCTCCAACCTGATGTGCTACCCCAAGCCAGACTGGAACTTGAAATAAAATAGTAAATACACCCAATAAAAATTGAATACCTACAATAATTAATAAAGATAAAATTCCTTTGTATTGTAAACTTGTCACTTGTATTTTTTTTGATTTTTGCCATATGGCAATTACCATAATTACTACTAAATATGCTAATATTCTATGAGCAAATTGGACGCCACTTTTGCCTTCAATAAAATTTTTATACCAAGGGTGTTGTTCAATAAAAACGGTTTCATGAATGAATTTACCTTCACTCATCATAGGCCAATGATTATGAATAAAACCAGCATCCAACCCAGCCACAAAAGCCCCATAAATAATTTGAATTATTAAGATTACTAAAGAAAATCGTATGAAATTTCTAAAAGCTATATCAACTTCTTTTTTAATGGGATAGATTAAATCTAATGCGACCCAAAAGGTGTATGCAAATGTTATAAATGCTGTTGTTAAATGAGCGGCTAAACGGTAATGACTTACGTCTGGATTATCTACCAAACCACTTTTAACCATGTACCAACCCATAAATCCTTGAAAAGCCCCAAGGCCAAGTAAGACAACAGATTTTTTTATAGTTGATTTGGAAAGTTTTTTCGTTAATAGGAAGTATAAAAAAGGCAATAAAAACACTAACCCAATAAAACGTCCTATTACACGATGTAACCATTCCCAGAAATAGATGTCTTTAAAATCCTGGAGATTGAAATGATTATTAAGTTTTTGATATTCTGGGTATTGTTTATATAAATCAAAAGCTTCCTGCCATTCAATATCATTCATCGGAGGAATTACTCCAGAAATTAATTTATAGTTAGAAATGGATAAACCTGAATGTGTTAATCTGGTAATACCTCCAACTACTACCATAATGAATATTAATATACAACCTGTAAATAGCCAATAAATAACTTTTTTATTATCCTTTTTCATATTATAAAAGATGTTTTTCAAAACACAAACTATTTTTAACATTTGTGTATTGTCCGTAATTCGAAATTAAATGATAATTATTTTTTTTATATAGTCCTATTGCTTCCGTCTGGTTGACTCCTGTTTCAAGAATACAGGATTTGTATTGAAGTTCTTTAGACCAGTTTTCTAGTTCGTTAAGAATTTTAGAAGCAACACCTTTTCCTCTAGCAACTTTTTCGGTATACATACGTTTTATTTCAATACGGTCCGTATCAAAGGCTTTCAACGCTCCGCAACCAACTGGTTTTTCATTTATAAAAGCCACAACAGTATATTTAATTACATCAATGTTATTATACTGGTTGTAAAATTCATGTTCATCGCCATCTGTGATTTTTAAAAAGGCATCTAAATTTTTTACGAGATTTATAAAATCCGGATTTTTAGAATTTGTTCTTATTAACTTAATCATTTCTTGGTGATATGTGTTAAACCTAATCGTGTACCTTCTTTTATCATAAGGGTATAAGCGGCCTCATGTTCATTCGGAATATTACCGTCTAGTATAGCTTCTTTTATAGCTTCTTTAATTATGCCAATCTCTTTTGAAGGCTTTAAATCAAACGCCTTCATAATTTCTTCACCTGAAATTGGTGGCTGAAAATTACGTACATGATCCCGTTCTTCTACTTCAATAATTTTTTCGCGAACAATCTTGAAATTGTTATGGTATTTGGAGAATTTTTTAGGATTTTTAGTTGTTATGTCGGCTTCACATAAGGTCATTAAATCATCTACATAGTCGCCGGCATCAAACACTAAACGACGTACTGCTGAATCGGTGACTTCATCATTAGCTAAAACAATAGGTCTGGAACTCATTAATACCATTTTTTGAACAAATTTCATTTTGTCATTTAATGGCATTTTTAAGCGCTTAAATAATTGATATACCATTTTTGACCCTTCAAATTCATGTCCATGAAAAGTCCAACCAACTTTTTGGCTGAATTTTTTGGTTGGGGCTTTCCCTATATCATGAAGTAAGGCGGCCCATCGTAACCAAAGATTATTTGTGTTTTCTGCTATATTGTCAACTACTTCCAGAGTATGATAAAAATTATCCTTATGTTTCTGACCTTCAATTTCATCAATACCTTTTAAAGCCAATAATTCCGGAAGAATAAAATCTAGTAATCCTGTTTCTTCAAGCAATAAAAATCCAATGGAAGGTTTATCGCTTTCAAGAATTTTATTTAATTCAACAACTACACGTTCATTGGTAATAATTTGAATTCTGTCTTTATTTTTAGAAATAGCTTGTAGAGAAGTTTCTTCTATAATAAATCCTAATTGCGTTGAAAAACGAATTGCTCGCATCATACGAAGAGGATCATCACTATATGTTATGTCTGGATCTAATGGTGTGCGGATAATTTTATTTTGTAAATCACTAACTCCATTAAACGGATCCAATAGGTCTCCAAAATTAGCTTGACTTAAATTTAAGGCTAAAGCGTTTATAGTAAAATCTCGCCTATTTTGATCATCTTGTAAAGTGCCATTTTCAACAACCGGATTTCTGCTATCCTCACTGTAAGATTCTTTTCTTGCTCCAACAAATTCAATTTCAATATCATCGTAATGAAGCATGGCCGTGCCATACGTTTTAAATACTTGAACTTTTGGTTTGTTTGGAAGATTCTTAGAGACTTGTTTGGCGAGTTCAATACCATCACCAATGGCAACTATATCAATATCTTTAGTTAACCCACGGTTAAGTAAAAAGTCACGGACAAAACCACCAATAACGTAGCTATCTACATTTATGTCTTTTGCAGATTGTGAAATAATCTTAAAAATGTTATGATGTAAGGCGCTTTTGTAATTCATTAATTATAATGCAATAATCCAATTCAAAATATCAATTGTATAAATTGAAATTTATAGTTTTTTATAAGATGTTAAGACCTTATAACTTTAACAACGCCATTACTATTTAATTTAATGATAGATGATGGTTTGCTGCAAATTTTTTCGCGATGCAAATTTACAACATAGTCTACACCTTTTAAAACCTCTGCAGATATTTCTTTAAATGATTTTGGAGTTGGCATTCCGCTAATATTAGCCGAGGTTGAAACTATGGCACCATTAAATCGACGTAATAATTGAAAACAAAAATCATCATTAGGAATTCTAATGGCTATAGTATTGTCATTGGCAATAAGATTTGGTGCTAAATTTTGGGCATCATCATATATGATTGTAATAGGGGTTTCAGAAATATCAATTATATCATAAGCCACTTCAGGTATTTTTTTGATATATTTTTTTAGCATCCGGTCATCAGCCACTAAACAAATTAGTGCTTTACTATCATGGCGTTGCTTTAACTTATATATTTTTTCTACAGATTCAGGGTTGTTAGCATCACAGCCAATGCCCCAAACAGTATCTGTAGGGTAGAGAATGAGACCTCCCTCTTTAAGAGTTTTTAGAGTTTTGTTTATTTCAGCTTGCAAGTTGTTCGTTTTTTCACAAAGTTAGTATTACTTTTTTACTTTCCTTAAATGTTTATTAATATTGCACCTTTTTAAAGGTGTTTTTAGAAAAGCGATATTTTAAAATTTAAATAGATAATGTATAGAAAGATTTCAGTTTTTATTCGAAGAAAGTTTAGGGAAATATTTAAAAATAATATTAACAAGAGAGATATTGAGCTTTTAAAGGATAAAAACTTTGTAATTATATCTGATAATTGTTGGGGAGGGAGTTTATATCAATGGTACAAGAGACCATATAATACGCCTTTTGCAGGCGTAGGTGTTTATGGTGATTGTTATATAAAATTGTTAACAAATTTTGATTATTATATGGAGCAAGAGCTTACATTTATAAATAAGAGCAAATACCCGGAAAGAGAATTAAATTACCCCTTGGCACTTTTAGATGATATTGAAATTCATTTTAGGCATAATAAAAACGAAGAAGATGCTAAAATAAAATGGGATAGAAGGAAGAAAAGAATGTTAGAAGAAACAAATAAAGATAACTATTATTTTAAAATATGTACAGCATGGTCAGCTACTGAAGAACATATTAAAAAATTCCACAGTTTGCCATTTAAAAACAAACTTTCATATTCTTTGAGTAAAATAGAAGGTTTAAATACTAAAGATCATATTAAAATAATAGAGAAAAACAAAAAAGATAATACTTTAATTCCAAATGGTAAAAAACTATTTAAATTAACCTTTTTGTATTTTGATTTGAATAATTGGTTGTTACGAAGTTAATTGATGTTATGAAGAAGGTTTTTAAAGAGGAGTATAAAGTAAATGATAAAGAAATAACTAATCTTATAGAAAATTTCGAATCATTTGGAAATGAAATTGGAAATCAAGCTAGAAATACAATTAAAATAATTCCATTTCATGATGAGTTTTTAAACATTAAAGCGTTTAAAATTCCGAATATTTTTAATCGAATTGCGTATAAATTTTTTAGAACAAGCAAAGCTCAGCGTTCTTTTGAATACGCCAATAAACTAATTGAATTAGGTATAGGAACTCCTAAACCAATTGCGTATTATGAATATCCAAGTATGTTTTTATTTGGGAAAAGTTATTATGTGAGTGAACATTTAAATTATGATTTAACTTATAGAGAACTTACTAAAGACTTCAATATTCCTGATTACGATACTATTTTAAGGGCATTTACAAGGTTCACATATAGTTTACATCAAAAAAATATCCATTTTTTAGACCA
Source organism: Flavobacteriales bacterium (assembly GCA_024641135.1). Taxonomy (GTDB): domain Bacteria; phylum Bacteroidota; class Bacteroidia; order Flavobacteriales; family Flavobacteriaceae; genus Yeosuana. The sequence goes on along the minus strand of JAHEDS010000013.1, from coordinate 10,333 downwards.
TTCGCCTGGAAATACGTTAATAAAAAGGAATGGAACGGATTATAATTTTTACTTGGTTGATTTAAACCGTATGAATTTTGGGCCATTAGATTTTGAGACCAGAATTAAAAATTTTGCACGTTTAACTATTCATAAATCGATGGTAGATGTGATGAGTGATGAATATGCTAAATGTTCGGGTGAAGATTATAATAAAATAGTAAATTTAATGTGGCAAGAAACCAAAGCTTTTCAGGAGAAATTTCACAGGAAAAAGAGGATGAAACAGAAATTCTTAAAAAAATAGACTATGTTTTTGTTTTCCAAAGACGGTAAAGTTTTACATATTTTAAAAATGTTACATTGTAAGTTTGCACGCAAATAATCCAACCGTTTAAACCATCTAAAAAGCCTAATCTTAAAAAATAAGCTTTAAAAAATGCCCAAGTTGGTCTGTAAATAATTTTCCAGATAGACGATTTTTTACCCAATTTAAAATAAGCTTCAGACGCAATTGTTGAAAAACGTTCAATTTTCTGGTTGTGGTCTGAGTAATCTCTATAAATCCAGTGTAAAAGGTCTCCCTTTAATTTTCCAGCTTTAAGCCCTTTTTTTAAAGTATAGCAATCATGTGGGTTTATGCCTTTCCATTCGCCACTTTCTTTTTTAAATAAGCGTAATTTTTTATCGGGATACCAATCAGAATGTTTGATCCACTGCCCACTATAGTTGTTAAGTCTGTTACAGTAATAGCCATCATAATTCCAGTTGGATTTTGTTTCTAAAATCGATGATTTTAATTCATCTGAAAGAGCTTCATCTCCATCCAAAGACAAAATATAATCGAAGCTAGCATGAGAGAGTGCAAAGTTTTTTTGTTCGATATAGCCCAAAAATACCTGTTGAATGAACTTTACGTTAAATTTTTTACATATATCAGGAGTATTGTCTGTTGAAAATGAATCAACCACTACAATTTCATCTGCAACACCCTTAAGAGAAGATAAACATTTTTCGAGATGTTCTTCTTCATTGTAGGTGATGATTACTGCTGAAAGTTTGATCATTTTAGTTCGATTTGGGTTTTTTAAAAATGGAATTAATTTTCATTTTCCTTAAAAATGAAAGTTTTCTTTTCTCTGGGATTCCGTTTTTATTGATATATTGTTTAACAGCTTCCACCATACGTTCAGCGGATTTGCCATCATTATAAGGGTGAAATTGTTCAAAAATGTAATTCCGTTCTGCAGCAAAAGGATCCTCACCAAGGTTTTTTTCGATTAAAGGAACCAGTTGATCATAATCTAAACTGTTATCCCAATGAATATTTTTTGAAATACTTTTGAAAGAAACCACAGGTTTGTTCAATAAGATAAATTCATAAATTACTGAGGAAGTATCACTAATCAACAAATCGGCCATCAATAAATATTTTATAATATTCTTTTCATTTACATAAACGATATTATCTATTTCTTCAGCCAATTTTTTATATGATTCTATCCATGTTTGCTCCATTAATGGATGGAATTTTAATAAAATCAAATAGTCTTTGTTTTTAGCTAAAGTTTTTATTTGTTTCAGTAAAAAAGGGGCAGAAGTCAATTTTGGAGAAAAAGTTGGTGCATAAAGCAATAAGGTTTTTGCTTTATGATTTTTTAAAATAGAGTTCTTTTCCTCTACATATAATGATTTATTATTACCATAAATGTCTAACTTGGGCCAACCGGTTTCAATGACATCAAAATTTTTATGTATTGCTTTTAAGGTGTTGAAAGTATCTGTAAAATAAGGGCCTTGAGTTAAATAAAGATCAAAATAATGCCTTATTCTAAAATGACCTTTCTTTTCTCCTGCAAGTCCATGAAACACCTGAACTTTTACGCCTCTTAAATAATGAGGTACTTCATTTCCTGGGACAAAAATGGCATCACTTTGATAAGAAACTAAATCGGAAATTGAAGATGTATATGGTTCGGTCTTATAAGGAAAATCGCCAATTATTTTTTCGGATACATACCATAAATAGCTATGTTCTTTTTTGTCAAGGTAAGCTTTGATAGGCTCTAATATTCCAAATGCATAGTTATTTTGACAAAATAAAATACACTTCATTCTATAACAGATTATTTACGTTTTCCAAATCCTCTAAAAAATCAATTTCCATACAATTATAGGCTGAAATATCTACAGCTTTTACTTGTATTTCATCTTTTTCGATGGCTAGTTCCAAGCCTCTTTCAAAATAGTCATTGTCATCGCATTCTTCCAGTCTAGTGATAAATTTCTTAATATCGTTTGATGATATGAAGTTGATGCCAACCGCTTCACCCAATGCATTTTTTACTTTTTTTGACAATTCGTTAATATATCCTTTTTTAAGTGTGTATTTTACTTCTTCTTCACCAACTTTACTAGTATTGACTGCAACAAATGAACTGTTATCTTTTATATGGGGAAGTAAAATATTTAATAGATTTTCATCAAATACAACATCACCATTAAACCATAATACAGGTTCGTTCCTATATTTTTTTAGGGCTTGCAATAAGCTTTTGGAAGTATTTGTTCTATCAAAAATAGGATTATAAATGTAAGTGAGTTCAGGAAAACGCTCCATAATTAAATCCTTTTTAAAACCCACTACCACACTGATGTCATCAACATTAAATTTAGAAGCAATATGTTCGGTCTGCATTTGCATAATACTCTTACCATTTTTTAATGGAGTTAAGGGTTTTGGAAATGGATTTCCGAGTCTGGAGCCAATACCAGCAGCAAGAATTATAATTTTCATTAGTTATGTTTAATATTAATTTTTGTATGCTTTATTAGTTTAATTAAACAGCAACATCATTTTCACGAAGTGCATTGTTTAATGATGTTTTTTTATCGGTACTTTCTTTACGTTTACCAATAATTAATGCACATGGCACTTGGTATTCGCCAGCTGCAAATTTTTTGGTATAACTTCCAGGAATTACTACCGAACGCGCTGGAACACGACCTTTCATTTCAATAGGTGTATCACCAGTTACGTCAATAATTTTAGTACTCATTGTCAAAACTACGTTTGCACCTAAAACAGCTTCGGTTTCAACACGTACACCTTCAACCACAATACATCTTGAGCCAACAAATACGTTATCTTCAATAATAACCGGTGCAGCTTGCAATGGTTCTAAAACCCCACCAATACCAACACCGCCAGATAAATGTACATTTTTACCAATTTGAGCACAACTTCCAACAGTTGCCCACGTATCAACCATGGTGCCTTCATCCACATAAGCTCCAATATTAACATAGCTTGGCATTAAAATAGTGCCTTTTGAGATATAAGCTCCATGTCTAGCAACTGCATGTGGTACAACCCTAATACCTTTTTCAGCATATCCTGTTTTTAAGGGGATTTTATCATGAAATTCAAACGGTCCAACCTCAATAGTTTGCATTGCTTGTATTGGAAAGTATAAAACCACTGCTTTTTTTATCCATTCGTTAACCTGCCAACCATTTGTTGTTGGTTCAGCTACTCTTAATATTCCAGAATCTAATAAAGAAATTACTTCTCTAATGGCAGATGTTGTTTCATTATCTTTTAAAAGCGCTCTGTTTTCCCAAGCTTTTTCTATAGTTTGTTGTAATTGTGTCATCTCTAAATTTCTTTTTAGCAAAGATACTATCTAAGTTTAATATAAAAAGTTTCACGGCATAATATAAATTTGAATGACGGTCGAAATACACAAAAACTGATAATTTTTATTTGTATGAAATAGTCATTTTATCTCTAAAGGAAATAATTTTAACGTTAAAATGCATTTTACTTCAATTTGAGCGGTAAAAGGAGCTGTTTTGTCTATTCATCGTCAAAAATTGTCATATCTCTAATAAACGAAAATCTAGGCGGTTACAACTAATTTATTATGCAATAGCCTTTATGTGTATCTATATTTGTCTCATCAAAATAACACAAGTCATATGAAAACAAATTTTTACATCTTATTAATATTATTACTTTCTTTTTCAGTTGCAAACGCACAAGAAGATTCTAAAGAAGTTAAAGTAGTAACTGTTAATGAAATTACTGTAAATAATTCTGTTTCTGAAAACGCTAATGAAGTATCTACATCTTTAAATAACGAATCTCAATCGGTAGAAGTTATTGCAGGAAATAGCGATATTAGAATTTATTTAAATCAAATAAGAAACGTTCAAAATATAAACTTGTTATTTCCTAAATTTAAAATAGAGGAACTAGCTTAATTTTTAAAAATTCATATCCAAAATTTTTAAAAGGGGTTGTCAGTATTGACAACCTTTTTTTTATTGTCTATTTTTGCTTAAAAATTATTTATGGCGCGTATTTTAGCTATTGATTACGGATTAAAAAGAACAGGATTAGCGGTAACAGACGAGTTACAGATAATTGCTTCTGGTCTTACAACAGTTTCGACGCCTCAACTTATTACTTTTTTGCAAGAGTATTGTAAACAGGAGACCATCGAATTATTCTTAATAGGAGAACCTAAGCAATTGAATAATGAGGCTTCAGAAAGTGAAGCATTTATTATTCCTTTTATTAAAAAGTTAGAAAAAGTATTTCCAAATATACCTATCAAAAGAGTGGATGAGCGATTCACCTCAAAAATGGCTTTTCAAACGATGATTGATAGTGGATTGAAAAAAAATCAAAGAAAAAATAAAGCTCTTATTGATGAAATTAGTGCGACTCTTATTCTTCAGAGTTATTTATACTCAAAGTAACTTTTAATCTAAACTTTTAGTTTTTTTTGATTAAATGATAAGTTTAAATACTAAGTATTGTATTTTTGCATAAAATTTGTAAAAAACAACCATGATTTTACCTATTGTAGCATATGGCGATGTAGTTTTAAAGAAAATGGGAACGCCAATTACTCAAGATTATCCAAATCTTGATACACTTATTGAAAACATGTTTGAGACCATGTATAATGCACTAGGTGTTGGATTGGCTGCGCCTCAAATTGGATTGCCTATTCGATTATTTGTGATTGATACTTCTCCATTTTCTGAGGATGATGATTTAACAGAAGAAGAAAGAAATACACTTAAGGATTTTAAGAAAGTGTTTATTAATGCTAAAATAATTAATGAAGAAGGGGATGAATGGGCTTTTAATGAAGGATGCTTGAGTATTCCAGATGTTAGAGAAGACGTGTTTAGACAGCCAAAACTTACCATTGAATATGTTGACGAAAACTTTAAGAAACATAGCGAGGAATTTGAGGGTTTAATTGCAAGGGTTATACAGCATGAGTATGATCATATTGACGGAATATTGTTTACAGATAGGCTTTCAGCATTTAAAAAGCGATTAATAAAATCACGATTAACCAATATTTCAAAAGGTAAAATAAATGTGGATTACCGAATGCGTTTTCCAGATCAAAAAAAGAAACGATAATACTTGCAAGACACTCTTAAACATGTGATATTTGCCCTTTTTAAAATTAATTTATGAGCTTAGAAAAAATTATAGCTATTGCAGGAAAACCAGGTTTATTTAAACTTATAACTCAAACGCGAGCAGGGTTTGTTGCTGAGTCTTTAATGGATAAAAAACGTTTATCTGTGAATGTGCAACAAAATGTAAGTGTTTTGAGTGAAATTGCTATTTATACTTTAACCGAAGAGGTGCCTTTAAAAGAGGTGTTTTTAAAAATTAAAGAAAAAGAAAATGGCCAACAAACCAGCGTGAGTCCAAAAGATAGTAAAGATAAACTTGAAGAGTTTTTCTTTGACGTTTTGCCAGATTATGATGAAGACAGAGTTTATGTTAGTGATATAAAGAAAGTAGTACAGTGGTACAATCTATTACAAGAAAATAATTTTTTTGATACGTTAGAAGCTGGAAGTGCTGATAATACTGGCGAAGAAGAATAAACATGAAACAATTATAAAAAGAGCCTCCTAAATACTGGAGGTTTTTTTATGCTTTGTTCTTAAATTTGTTAGTAACTTACACTTGAAATTTATTTTTATATTTTTTATATGAAGCTATCTAAATCTCAAATTAGCAACCTTATTTTTTTAATTGTTATAGCAATTTTGGTAATTCCTCAAACAAGAAAACCGATTCAGGTTTTTTTAAACAAAGGCATGGCATTAATAAGTCCGTCAATTGAAAAAAATGATAAACAGAAAACCCTGAAGAATTATAACTGGAAATTAAAAGATGAAGAAGGAAATGTATATGATTTTGAAGATACGAAAGGGAAAGTTGTCTTTGTAAATTTTTGGGCCACCTGGTGTCCGCCTTGTATAGCAGAAATGCCAAGTATTCAAAAACTTTATGATGATTATAATGATAAGATCGAATTTTTACTGGTAACAAATGATCCGTATATAGAAATCAATAAATTTTTAAACGAAAACAATTATTCTTTTGAAATATTTAGGCCATTGTCTTTTAATGCCAATTTATTTGATGTATCAACAATACCAAGAACATTTTTAATAGATAAAACAGGTAAAATAATTATTGATGAAACCGGTGCTGCTAATTGGAATAGTGAGAAAGTTAGAAATGCAATTGATAATCTCTTAAAAGAATAGGGTTTTAAAAAAAGCCTTTATAAATGAAAATGAAAATAAGGAATGCATAATTTTTAATTCTTCAAGGAAAGAAGATTCTTCATCTAAAAAATTAAACATACCTGATATGGAGTTTTTAGAATAAAATTGTTCAAAAATCCATTCACCTTTATCATTTTCATCTTTTAATACCTTTAAAAATATGGCATCATAAAACTGATGTTTTTTATTATTTAAATTTTTAGATGCACGGTCATTACATTTTAAATTTTCAATGATTTTGGAAACCTTTTTTTCTGTATGTTTAAATGAATAACCAGTCGACCCTTTTACCCACCCCGCGGCAGTACCAATTTTAGTAATACGTTCTGAATTGTAATGTTCAAAAGGGAAATCTGTCATAGGAATAATTCCAGTTTCTACTTCTAAGACTTCATATTTTTCAATTTTTAAAAAATCCAAAATATATTGCTTTAAATAATGGTCATATGTCTGTTCATTTACAACCTTTTCAGTAAAATAGGTAAATTCAACCAAGGCTTTTTTAGTTGAAAATGGCAGAACATAAGTAAAAGTAGTTTGCTGTCCATCTTTAAGTCTATAATCCATCATTGTAAACATTTCAGGACTAAAAACAGCTTTTTCGGTTTCAATTATCCAACCTTTGAAATGTTGATTGATTATAGTGTAATTATCTTTTTTGTTTAAAAAATCTTCAGTGATTCGACTATCAAAAACAAAGTTTGCAGAGTAGGTGTTTTTTTTTGTTGTAATTGTGACACCCTTATTTTCTTTGACGTCGATTACTTCGTCAATAATAAAATGAAAATTCTTTTTTCTAGAAATTATAGTTTTTGCATCTTGATAAAAATCTAAAGACCTTATCATTTTATATTGATAAGGATCTAAATCTAGATTTATAGACTTATTTGAAGAAAAGAATTTTGTTGAATTCCAACTTTTATAGACTATATGATCCCAGTTTCCAGAATCTTTTTCCCAAAAACACCAAGTTTTGTCGTTCGTGTTTTTTATTGATAAATCAATTAAAGCAATTTGCTTATTGTCAAAAAAACTGTCTTTTGAAAATTTTAAGGCCAATTGTAATCCAGCTAAACCATTTCCAATAATGATATAATCGAAATGATTTGTTTGAGGCATCTATTTGAGGGAATGATTATTATTTGAAGTATTTAAATGGAACAAATAGCATTCCAAAGCACTCACCATGTTCTTTTCCTAAGTGTTTATGATGAATTTTATGCGCTCTTCTTACACCCTTTGCATACCAGCCATTTGCATTTCTAAATAACTTAAACCTTTGATGAATAAAAATATCGTGAACAAGAAAATAAGCAGCACCATAAGCCATAATCCCTAATCCTATAGGCAAGCAATACCATATATCTTCATAACTCCATAAATAGAAACAGGTCATACTTACAATTGCATAAAAAATAAAAAAAGCATCATTTCGTTCAAACCAACTATCATGATCTTTTTTGTGGTGATCTTTATGAAGACTCCATAAAAAACCATGCATAATGTATTTATGTGTGAACCAAGCCATAAATTCCATAATACAGAAAACGGTAACAAAAACTAATATCCAATAAAGGGTTTGCATATTTTAAATTTACATTAAATTTAATTGATATTTTACATAACTGCGCATTAAGAGCTCAATTTTTTTATGATTTGAAACACGTATTCTGGCTTGTTTTATTTTTAAAGCTGGTGTTTTCTTTAATTTTTTTAATAATTGGTTGTAATATCTATAGGCCATGAAAACTCCAAATTTAGCTTCTAGCGGTAGCAATTTTATTCCATGAAGACCTTTTTCAAAATCTTGTTCAATATCCTGAATAATATCCTGTTTAGCTAGTTCATCAAGATTATTTAAATCGGCATTAGGAAAGTAACTCCTATCTAGTCCGTCGTAATCAGCTTTTAAATCTCTTAAGAAATTTACTTTTTGAAAAGCCGACCCTAATGACATGGCAGATTCCTTTAATTCATTATATTTTAAATTATCTCCTTTAACAAAAACCTTTAAGCACATTAGACCAACAACATCTGCAGAACCATAGATGTATATTTTAAATTCTTCTTCGGTTAGATAGTTCGTTTTATGCAAATCTAAACGCATACTTTCCATAAAGGAATCCACTAGATGTTTATCGATCCCATATTTATGATAAGTATATTGAAATGAATTTAGTATGGGGTTTAGACTAATTTTATTTACTAAAGCATCTTCTAAATCCCTGGTGAAGTTGTTGAAAAGGGTTTTTTTATCATAATCGTGGAAGGAATCAACAATTTCATCTGCAAATCTTACGAAGCCATAAATGTTATAAATATCAGCTCTAATAGAATTAGCGAGCATTTTAGTTGCTAAAGAAAATGACGTGCTATAAGATTTGGTGACAATCTTACTACAATGGTATGAAACGTTATCGAATAATGATTTCATATTATAAACGATGGTGTTTAGTTATTAATTCTGCTACTAATTTACCCGATATCAAGGAAGGAGGAACTCCTGGTCCTGGTACTGTTAATTGACCTGTAAAAAATAAATTATTTACTTTTTTGCTTTTTAATTTAGGTCTTAAAAATGCTGTTTGTGTTAATGTGTTTGCCATTCCATACGCGTTACCTTTGTATGAATTGTAATCTTTAACAAAATCATTAATACAAAATGACTCCTTAAATATAATATGATTTTTTAATTTTTGACATGTTAATTTTTCAAAACGTGTCATTATTTTTTCAAAATATAACTCTCTTAACTCTGGAGTATCTTCAATACCAGGTGCTAATGGAATTAAAAATATACCTGCTTCTTGACCTTTTGGAGCTGAATTTGAATCTGTTTTACTTGGAAAACTGGCGTAAAACAGTGGGTTTTCAGGCCATTTTGGTAAATCATAAATAGCTTCTGCATGTACATCAAAATCTACATCGAAGAAGAGCGTATGGTGATTTACATTTTTTATTTTTTTATCAAACCCTACATAAAATAATAAAGATGATGGTGCAAAGGTTTTTTTGCTCCAATAGTTTTCTGAATATTGACGTTTATCTTTATCTAATAAGGTTTCTGTATGATGATAATCTGCTCCACTAAGTACGATGTCGCTTAAAATGGTTTCTCCGTTTGATATGATACCTGTTGCTTTTCCATTTTTAACAATAATTTTGTCGATAGGACTTTCAGTTTTAATAGTAACCCCTAATTCACTAGCTAAAGCTGCAATCGCCAGAATAACTTCATACATGCCATTTTTTGGATGAAATGTACCCATTCCAAAATCAGCATAATTCATAAAGCTATAAAAGGAAGGTGTATCACTGGGTTTTGCTCCTAAAAAAAGAACTGGAAATTCTAGAATTTTGGCTAGTCTTTCATTTTTAAATTCTTTTCTAACATCTCTTTTAATATTGCTAAAAAATTGATTAATTTTTTTTGCTGTTTGAAATGTTACTAATTCTAAGGGAGATACTCCAGGGTTATATACCAAGTCTTTAATGGCAATGTCATAATTACTTTTAGCGGAATCAATGAATTTTTGAAGTTTTACAGCAGACCCTTTTTCTTCTTTTTCAAAGGCCACAAGAATTTTTTCTAATGTATCCTCAATTGTTATATAATCATCAACTCCAAAATAAACACTGTAGGCAGGATTTAACTTTTCTAAATGATAATAATCTGAAGGAGTTTTATCAAAATCAGAAAAAAAGCGTTCAAAAACATCTGGCATCCAATACC
>JAHEDS010000012.1:17222-44497 GCA_024641135.1 Flavobacteriales bacterium | reverse complement strand
ATTGAATTTTTCTGATAATCCAATTTCAGCAAAAACAGGAACTTGAATTTGATTGAGGTCTTTAATACTAATAAAATTAATTTCCGGCCTAATTTTAAATGATTCTGAAGCCTTAAATTTTGTAAAGGCCCCAATGTAAAATCCAGTTTCAGTATCACTTACAGTGAACCCATCAAATTTAGCTTTTACAGAAGCGAAATCTGCACCTGCCCTAATTCCAAAATTTTGAGCATTAGTAATTAAAAAAAATGCTGTAAATACTGTTGATAAAAGTAATTTTTTCATAAATAATTGATTAAAGGTTAATATGTTAGTGTTATATAGATACCTATAAAGCAATTTGAAAAAGTAGTTAAATCAAACAATTTTCGACAAACGTGGCTTATGAGGAGTCAAACAAGTTTTGATTAATCTGGAACAAAAAAAAAGGAGCTCATAATTGAACTCCTTTTTTACATAACTATTAAACTACATTAAATGCGCTCTTCTAAATGGTGGTGTTCGTCAATAAGTGGACCACCTTCAATAATTTGTTGTGACGCTCCATTAGAAAATTTCTCAAAATTTAAATGGAAAGAATGTGCCAATTGTATTGCTTTTCCAATATAAGCTCCTTTTTTTAACCACGTGTTCATTGGGTCTAAAATTTCGGTAGGGACATTTGGACAGTATTTTGGCATAAACAACCCGAATATTGGATGTTGTTCATAATCTACTTCATCCAATTGGCCTTTTAAAATAGCGGTTATCATGGCTCTTGTATATTTTAACTTTATCCTTGAACCTACACCATAAGGTCCAGCACTCCAACCTGTATTTATTAACCAAACGTTAACACCTGCTTCTTGCATTTTACTACTTAACATTTCCGCATATTTAGCCGGATGTAATGGCATAAAAGGTGCGCCAAAGCAAGCAGAGAAAGAAGGTACAGGCTCTGTAATTCCTGCCTCTGTACCTGCAACTTTTGCCGTATACCCTGAGATAAAATGGTAAGCAGCTTGACCAGGGGTTAATTTAGATACTGGAGGCAATACGCCAAAAGCATCACATGTTAAGAAGAATATGTTTTTAGGGTTTCCTGCAAACGAAGGTTCTTGTATATTATCAATATGATAAATAGGATAACTTACACGTGTATTTTGGGTTATGGAATCATCTTCATAATTAATTTCACCATTTTCCATAAAGGCGACATTTTCTAAAAGGGCACCGGGTTTGATGGCTCTAAATATATCGGGTTCTTTTTCTTCAGTTAAATCAATAACTTTTGCATAACAACCACCTTCAAAGTTGAAAATATTGTTTTCTGAAGTCCATCCGTGCTCGTCATCACCAATTAGTTTTCTGTTAGGATCTGCAGATAATGTTGTTTTACCTGTACCAGATAAACCAAAGAAAATAGCCGTATCTCCATCGTCACCAACATTCGCTGAGCAATGCATAGGCAGTACATCTTTTTCAACAGGTAGAATCATATTTAAAGCAGAGAAGATCCCTTTTTTAATTTCTCCGGTATATGCAGAACCGCCAACCAATGCTATTTTTTTTGTAAAGTTTAATATTGAAAAGTTTCCTTGACGAATTCCAAATTCCTCTGGTTGTGGACATACATAACCAGGTGCACAAAGCACCAACCAATCTTCTTCAAAATTTTCTAATTCTTCGGGGGTAGGGCGTAAGAACATATTAAATACAAAAAGGTTAGACCAAGGTAGTTCGGTAACCGTTCTTACATTCATTTTATATTTAGGATCAGCACAAACGGCCCCATCTCTTACGTATAATTCTTTCCCTGAAAGGTATTTTTGTATTTCGGTTTGTAATTTATCAAAATTTTCAGGAGACACAGGTTTATTCACTTTTCCCCACCAAACTTTGTCTGAAGTGTAATTATCTTTTACAATAAATCTATCTTGTGGAGATCGACCGGTAAATTTTCCAGTATTTATGGCAAGCGTACCGTTTAAAGTTTCTTTCCCCATTTTTTTATCAACGGTTATTTTTTGAAGTGTTTCCGGAGATAAATTCCAATGTGCATTGACATCTTTTAATCCGTACTTTTCCAAGTTTGTCCTTAAAAGGGTTGATTTATTCATGTCGTTTAAGTTTTAAATGTATATAAATAGCCTTTTTTCAGGCTCTTGTGTTTTATTACTTTTATTATCGTATAAAATTAATGTGCAGCAGAATGATTATACATGACAATTGTCATAAAATGAATAAATGTCTTATTTTTCAATATTTTATAATTTTATTGATATCAATATCAAATAATTATAAACTAAAACGTAATAGAAATATACATTTAGTAATAAATAAGACTCTTTTAGACAATAATGACACTGAATGTTATATTATCTTTTAAATAATTAATAAATAATTGGAACTTTAATTAAAAAAACAAGAGTTTTGTACTGAGTATTATAAAGCTAAAAATATAATATATGAAATTAGATATTCTAGCCATTGGTGCACATCCAGATGATGTTGAGTTAGGTTGCGCTGCAACCTTAGCTAAAGAAATTAAGAATGGAAAAAAAGTTGGTATTATTGATTTAACACAAGGGGAACTTGGAACCCGTGGTACAGAAAAAACTAGATTTGATGAAGCTAGTAAAGCTGCCGAAATTTTGGGTGTTACTATAAGAACAAATATGGAATTTGCTGATGGATTTTTTGTAAATGATAAATATCACCAACTTGAGCTAATTAAAATGATTAGAAAGTTTAGGCCAGAAATAGTAATTTGTAATGCTGTAGAAGACAGACATATCGATCATGCCAAAGGCAGTCAATTAGTTAGTGACGCATGTTTCTTAAGTGGATTGATAAAAATAGACACAAAAAATGAAGATGAAGACGGGTGGCAAGAACCCTGGAGACCAAAACAGATATATCATTATATTCAATGGAAAAATTTAGAGCCAGATGTAATAGTTGACGTATCTGGTTTTATGGATGTGAAAATGGAGGCTGTTTTGGCATACAAAACTCAATTTTTTGATGAAAATAGTAAAGAACCAATGACTCCTATTTCAACAAAAAACTTTACCGACAATATTAAAAACAGAGCAATTGATATGGGGCGTTTAATTGGAACGGCTTATGGTGAGGGCTTTACGGTTGATAGAAATATAGCTGTGAATAGTTTATTTGATTTGAAATAATATTTAAAAAAAATCCTATTAAAATAATTGTAAAAATCTTTGCAGAAAAACTGAAATCAATTACATTTGCACACGCATAACAAAATGCAAGTTACATGGTGGTTGTAGCTCAGCTGGTTAGAGCATTGGTTTGTGGTACCAAGGGTCGCCGGTTCGAATCCGGTCTTCCACCCAAAAAGTAAAAGCCTTTCAAATAAAATTGAAAGGCTTTTTTTGTGGTTTTAATTTAATCTCCAAAAAACGGATAATTTACCTTAATTCTGCACCAAGTTCTTTTTCGAAATTCCCCTGAAGTGAAGACATTATTTTATCGATTTGTTTATCTGTAAGCGTTTTATGTTCATCTTGAAGCATAAAACTTACGGCATAACTTTTTTTGCCTTCTGGTAAATTTTTTCCTTGATATACATCAAATAAACTTACACTTTTTAATAACTGTCGTTCTGTTTTATTAGCTATTGTAAGGATGTCCTTAAAGCTTACCTGGTCATTAATAAGTAATGCAAAATCACGACGTACTTCAGGATATTTAGGAATGGCTTTAAAGATAATTTTATTACGTTTTACTATTTCGAGGATGTTATCCCAATTGAAATCTGCAAAAATTATTTCTTGTGAAATATCAAAATGTTTTAAAATTGGTTTTTTAACTAACCCAAATTCTACAAGTTTCATTTTCCCTAACCCTATTTCTAATCCTTCACTAAATAAATCATTACTAATAGGTGTTTCTTGAACTCTGGTAATGCCAAGTCGTTCTAAAATAGAATAAATAGCGCCTTTCATAAAAAAGAAATCACTTCTTCTATTAGGATATAACCAGGTATCATTATTTTGGTTTCCTGTTGAAAATAAAGTTAAATGTTTTTGTTCTTCTCTGTTGCCTTTAAAGTCATGGTATGTTTTACCAAACTCAAATAATTTTAAATCAAGTCTTTTTCTGTTTAAATTATATGATACTGCTTCTAAGCCAGAAAATAGTAACGATTGTCTTAAAACCGATAAATCATTGCTTAATGGATTTAAAATAGTCACATTATGCTCTTCCTTTAATGTGTCGCTCAAGTTTATGTAAGCTGGTGTTGTTAATGAATTAGCTAATATTTCAAAAAAACCTTGGGACACTAATTGATTGCCAACCACATTTTGAATTTTGTGATCTTCAAATTTTGATGAGCTTGAAATGGAAGCATTGAGTTTTTCAGTAATTTGGATATTATTATATCCGTAAACCCTTAAAATTTCCTCAATAATATCGGCTTCTCTTTGTACATCATTTCGGTAAGCAGGCACAGTTAGTCCTAATCCAGTTTCGGTAACATTATTTACCTTAATTTCTAAAGAAGTTAAAATGCGTTTAATGACATCTTTTGGGATTTCTTCACCAATTAGTTTTTTTGCATTTTCAAAGCTCATTCGTACTTGGAAATCTTCAATTTTTTGAGGATATACGTCAATAATATCACTTGAAATTATACCACCTGCAATATCTTGTATTAATAGCGCAGCACGTTTTAAAGCTAATTCTGTAATATTTGGATCTATACCACGTTCAAACCTAAAAGAAGCATCTGTATTTAAACCATGCCTTTTGGCAGATTTTCTAATACTTACCGGATTGAAATAGGCACTTTCTAAAAATATGCTTGTTGTAGATTCAGATACACCTGAATGCATGCCTCCAAAGACTCCTGCAATACACATAGGTTTTTCAGCATCACAAATCATTAAGTCTTCTTCAGATAATACTCTTTCAATACCATCAAGTGTCACAAACTTAGTACCTTCTTTTAGTGTTTTAACTTCAATTTTATTGCCTTTAATCTTAACGGCATCAAATGCATGAAGTGGCTGTCCTAAATCGTGTAAAACGTAATTAGTAATGTCTACAACATTATTTATAGGAGTTAATCCAATGGCTTTTAAGCGATGTTGTAACCAAGCTGGAGATTTATCTATTTTAATTCCAGAAATAGTAAGTCCACAATAACGCGGAGCCAAATCTTTATTTTTTACTTCAACATCAATTTTTAGTAACCTGTTATCAATGTGAAAAGCACTAAGAGATGGGGTTATTAACTCTAAACTGATGTTTTTTTGTAATAAGCCAGCTTTTAAATCTCTGGCTGTACCTAAATGGCTCATGGCATCTGCACGGTTCGGAGTTAAACCAATTTCAAAAACATGATCATTTTCAACCTTAAAAACTTTAGAAGCTAATGTCCCAACAGTTAGACTGCTATCTAAAATCATAATACCATCATGCGAAGCTCCTAATCCTAATTCGTCTTCTGCACAAATCATCCCATGGCTTTCCTCACCACGTATTTTTCCTTTTTTAATGGTCCATGCTTCTCCTTCTGCAGTGTATAAAGTGGTTCCAATGGTCGCTACAGGTACTTTTTGGCCTTCGGCTACATTTGGTGCACCACAAACAATTTGTAAAGGGCTTGTTTCACCGATATCTACAGTAGTTATTTTTAATTTATCGGCATTGGGATGCTTTACACAAGTTAAAACTTTTCCTATTACAACACCTTCTAAACCGCCTTTTACGGATTGATAGGTTTCAATCCCTTCAACTTCAAGACCTAAGTCAGTGAGTAATTCAGCCGTTTGCTCTGGCTTCCAATCTATTTTAATAAATTGTTTTAACCAATTATATGAAATCTTCATGTTATTTCCTTAAATAAGGAGACAAAGATAATAATACTGAATAGTTATAGAAATGGTAAATTATTTTTATTTGTAAGTTTTTTGGATATATTTCAAGAATTAAAAGAATTAAGCCTAATTACAAATGAAAAAACAACTCTTCTTCGCTCTATTAATTATTTTAAGCTCGTGTAAAAATGATTCAAAAGAATTGCAAATTGGCACGTATAGAGCAGTGTTAAAGGTTAATGATACTTTAGATTTACCATTTAATTTTGAAGTTTCTTCAAATAAATCACTTCAAATTTTTAATGCAGATGAAGTTATAAAGGTTAACGACATAAGTTATATGAATGATTCAATATACATTAAAATGCCTGTTTTTGAAGGTTTTTTTGTTGCTGAAATTTTAAATAACGGAAACCTTAAGGGGTCTTTTAAAAATGAAACATTGGGTAGGGTAGTGCCTTTTCAAGCGGAGGTAAATAATTCCATACGCTTTGAAGAGGAAAATTCTAAATCTAATTTCAATGTTTCAGGAATATGGGAAAGTGATTTTAGTCCAGATAATGAGGAAGATCGTTATATGGCCAAAGGGATTTTTAATCAAACAGGAAATAAAGTAACCGGAACATTTAGAACAACAACAGGTGATTACAGATATCTTGAAGGCATTATGGATGGTAATCAATTAAAACTTTCAACTTTTGATGGTTCCCATGCTTTTATGTTTATTTCTAGGGTTACTGATAGTACCATGGAAGGGATGTTTTATTCTGGCAATCATTTTAATGAGCCGTTCGTCGCAAAACGTAACGATAATTTTGAATTACCTGATGAAGACCAGTTAACCTTTTTAAAAGAAGGTTATGATAAAATTTCTTTTTCATTTCCTGATGCTACAGGAAAGATGATTTCTTTGGATGATGTGCGTTTTAAAAATAAAGTGGTTTTAGTTCAAATTATGGGAACTTGGTGTCCTAATTGTTTAGATGAGAGTAAGTTTTATTCTGAATATTATAATAGTAATCAGGATAAATCTATTGAATTTATTGGTTTAGCTTTTGAATATTCTAAAACACCTGAGGCAGCATTTAAAAATATTGCCCGTTTAAAAGATAATGTAGGTATAAGATATCCAATTTTACTCGCACAGTATGGAGGTTCTAATAAAACTACGGCACAGGAAAAATTACCAATGCTAGATCATATTTTATCATATCCTACTACTATTTATATTGACAAAACGGGGAAGGTTAGAAAAATCCACACAGGTTTTAATGGTCCGGCAACTGGTAATAAGTTCATAGAATTTAAATCGGAGTTTAATTCTTTTATTGATGATTTATTGAAAGAATAGGCTTGCTAAACTATAATATTTCTTTTGGTATTATTTTTCTAGTCCAGGTCTTAAGACGCTTGTAGCTATCTACTTTTGAATCCGGATTGAAATAAAAAGTAGTTTCCCAAGAATTTTCGGGTTTAAACTCTGTTTCCATACCTTTTGAAACACCTTCTGAAATTTTTTCTGAATAAACAATAGTAATACATTCTGTATTTAAATTGGCACTTCTCGGATCGAGATTAAACGTACCAATAACAGTTATTTCGTTATCAATTACCATAGATTTTGCATGAAGTCCGAATATAGGTTTATGTATTAGTTTTTCTTGTAATTCACCGGTCAACATTTTTGTTTGTTCTTCGGCATCAGGTCGAAATTCAAAAATTCTTACACCAGTGTTCAATAATTCTTCACGGTCTGTCTGGTAACTGCTAAAAGCCTCTACATTGTCTGTTGATGCTAAACTATTTGTTAGGATTCTTATTTTCACTCCTCTATTAACGGCCTCTTTAAATAACTCTCGACTCAGGTCTGTAGTTATTAAATAAGGCGTTTGAATATCAATAGTTGATTTAGCATTTTTTATTAAATCAATTAATGCATTTGTTGTAATTCCTCCACCTTCTAAACCGCTATTTCCATCATTCTTCCCTGGTAAATCCGAAATAAATTTTACGTCATCTAGCCAAGCTAAATCTCCTGATTCATTTATAGCTTTAAATGTGGATGGTAAATTTTCAATTCTTGTTCTTACTTGTGGCCAAAAATTATCTGGGTTGCAGGCATATTCATGAAGATTATCAAATCTGTTTTCTGGGTATACAATATTTGAATCAACTTCAAGAAGATCATTTACATTTTCGCATAAATCACTTTTCCAGAATTCATCAAAGGACTCATTAACAGATTCAGTTGCTTTACCAAGCAATAAAATATCTCGATCTCTAAAATTATATTCGTGATCATAATCAAAATATTCATCAGCAATATTTCTGCCTCCTGTTATAACTACTTTGCCATCAACAATAAAAGTTTTGTTATGCATTCGTTGATTTGCGGACCTGAAATCAGTAGCAAATTTTCCTAATTTGCTAAAAATATTTTTCCCTAAATTAACCCCAGGATTATATATTTTAACAGTAATATTTTTATGAGAACTAAACGTTAGTAAATCTTCAATATCGGCATCAACCATGATGTCATCAACTATAATTCTTACTTGAACACCGCGATCTGCTGCTCTAATTAAATAGTCGCAAGCAATTAAACCCACATTATCAGTTGAAAAAATAAAATACTGTATTTCAATTGATTTTTCAGCATACTCACTAAGCCAAGCTCTGGCAACCATGGATCCACTGCCATCTTCCAGTACATAAACCCCAGTTTTATTAGCCATTAAAGGCGCAACACTTGCCAGTTCGTTCGAAAGTGTTAAAGTATCATTTCTATGAATTTGTGAGCAAAAGTCCGTTGAAACAATATTGTCTTTCTTTTTAGAGCAGGATATAGTAACTAGAATTATTGCTAAATAGCAAAAGTAAAATTTCCTAATTGAATTCATTTGCAATATAATTTAGATTAATGTAGTTGCTATTTCCCTTTTTATATTAGGAAATATGATACTATTTAAATTTTAAATATATCAATAATATTTTTAGTAAGAAGGTTAATAACTCTAGTACAATAAAATAGCTAGCCTAAAGTTTGTAAATCATTTATTTTTTTTATAAATTTATGATATCAAAATAATATCATTTTAAATTAATTATCATGAAAGAAGAAAAAATTATTGTTCCCGCAAATGGATACTTAATGTTATTAGTATTCTTATTATTATTTTTTGGTGGAATTACTGGAATTGTATTTTTTAGAAATGCTTTGTTTGGATTAATTGTCCTTTCCTCAATTATTATTATGTTCGGGTTTATAATGGTTCAGCCCAACGGTTCTCGTGTCCTTCTTTTATTTGGAAAGTATGTAGGAACTGTAAAAGAAAACGGTTTTTATTGGGTTAATCCATTTTATACGAAGAAAGGAATTTCCTTAAGAGCAAGTAATTTTGATAGTGAACGATTAAAAGTAAACGATAAACTTGGAAATCCAATTATGATTAGTACCATCCTGGTTTGGCGTGTTCAAAACACATATAAAGCAGCTTTTGATGTTGATAATTATGAGAATTTTGTTAGAGTTCAAACTGATGCAGCAGTCAGAAAATTAGCGAGTATGTATCCTTATGATAATTTTGCAGATGAAGGCCATACGGAAGATATCACATTACGTTCAAGTTTAAATGAAGTAAGTGAAGCTTTGGAAAAAGAAATTGATGAGCGTTTAAGTATTGCTGGAATTGAAGTACTTGAAGCGAGAATTGGATATTTGGCATACGCGCAAGAAATAGCGAATGCCATGTTGAAACGCCAACAGGCAACTGCAATTGTTGCTGCAAGACATAAAATTGTTGAAGGTGCGGTGAGTATGGTTGAAATGGCTCTAAATGAACTTGGAAAGAAAAACATAGTTGATCTAGATGATGAACGGAAAGCCGCAATGGTTAGTAATTTGATGGTAATTCTTTGTGGAGATAAAGATGCTTCTCCGGTTTTAAATACAGGAACTTTAAATCAATAAATCATGAAGGAATATAGAGTTGAAAGACCGCAATTAGGTTGGCGAGATAAATCAAAAAAATTGGAGGATTTCCTTAATTTAATTGCTAAGGAAGGCTGGATGCTTCATACAATAAATACAAACCAACACGGAATTATGAATGTGGTTTTTGAAAGAGAAAAATACAGATAAAGCTTTCAATTCTGATTTTAAAGTAAATATTTATGTCAAAAAAAAAGGCTTTTGCATTACGAATAGATGAAGATATGCTCAAAGCAGTTGAGAAATGGGCTGCTGATGAGTTTAGAAGTACTAATGGTCAGATTGAATGGATGTTAAAAGAATCCTTAAAACAGGCCAAAAGGTTACCTAAGAAAAAAAGTGAATAAAGCTAAAAAAGCGACTTTTTAAAAGTCGCTTTTTTTATTATAAAGGTATTTGGTTTTATTGTGAATTTAAAGCTTTTAATATCCCTTGCTCAATAAGGGGTTCCATTAGGGTATATCCTGCTATATTTGGATGAACACCATCATTTCCTAATTCTTCTTTTAATCCATTATTTTGATTCACCATTGAAGAAAAATAATCTACAAAAACAAAACCCTGTTCTTCAGCATATGCTTTTATAGTTTCATTGAGTTTTATAACCTTTTTTGATGGCTCTAAGCCTGGACGCCACGGAAAATCATAAGCAGGAAGTACCGAGCACAGAATTACTCTCACATTATTGATTTGTGCTAGCTCAGCCATTGATTTAATATTATTGGCAATCATTTCAATTGTTGAAGGACCGGTATTTCCAGCAATATCATTAATCCCTGCAAGTATAACTACAACTGTTGGTGAAAGGTTAATCACATCCTGCCTGAAACGCAACAGCATTTGAGGTGTTGTTTGCCCGCCAATTCCTCTGTTTATATAGGGTTTGTTTGCAAAAAATTCGGGTTTAGCCCATAACCAGCCTTCGGTTATTGAGTTGCCCATAAATACAATGCGATGCTCTCCAGGTTTTGTAGGTTTTAGATGTGCATTTTCTTCTTTAAATCTGTTTAAATTAGCCCAATCTTGGGAAAAAGAAAAATTAAGTAATAAGAATCCAATTAAAAAACTTAATGTCTTCATTGTAAATTTATTAATTAATCTTTGACATATTTCCAATTACCATCCTTTTGACGCTTCCAAATAGTATTAAATACTCCTTTTTCTTCTTTTTGGTTTCCAATTGAGTCTTTGTAAGTATAAACATATTCTCCATAAGTATATCCTAAATCACCAGATTCTGATACATCTACAAAATCAACTTTCCAGATTAAATCTTTAGTATGTTGGTTTTTATAATGCTCATCGATGGCTTTTTTGCCTTTTATTAATAGAGGACCTCGTATTATAACAGCATCTTCGTCGGCAAACTCAACAAATGCATCATGCAATCCGTTGTCCTGTAATGTTTTAACGAAGTTGTTTTCAGTATCAATAATTTGTTGCTTTATCTGTTCTTTATTTTCTTTGGAGTTACAGGCTGATAGTAGAAAAAAAAGCACTGTTAATTGAATAAAATATTTTTTCATAACAAAAAACATTATAGTTTTTGATATTGGTACACTAAAATGATTAAATTGTCTTATAATAACCAATTGTTAGACTAAATTTACCTCTTTTTTTTGAGTTAACTCTAGACAAAACTTTTAAATCAGTTTTTAACTTTGAAAAACAAATATTTAGCACTTTTATTTCTCCCGTTGTTTAGTTTTTCTCAGGAATATGTTGATTTATTAAAAATTGGATACGGACAAACTTTTAATAATAATTTCGAAGGTAGCAATGAAAGCACGCATGTTACCACTTTTGATATTGATTTTACTTACCCTGTTATTTTAAATAAAAATAATGTACTGGTTACTGGTGCTATTTTTATTGAAAATGAAGTTCAGTTATACCCTAGTACTGATATTTATGAAAGTCCTTTTACCAAATTATATAGTACAACCTTAAAATTAGGACTTAGTTCAAAATTTAATGATAAATGGAGCTCAACAGTTGTTTTGCTTCCAAAAGTTGCTTCTGATTATACCAGTATAACCAACAAAGATTTTTTTCTTGGGGGTTTTGCTGTTTTAAAACTTCAGAAAAAACAAAACCTTATATATCGATTTGGTATTTATAGTTCGGCAGAACCCTTTGGGTTTTTTACAACACCAATGATTGGTTGGTATTACTTAAGTCCAAGTAAAAAATTTGAAATGGATATGTCTCTTCCAATTTCGGCAGAAATTAATTATACCCATGGATCTTTTACTTATGGATTTGACTATTTTGGAATTGGACGTGGTTTTAATATAAATAAAGATAATTCTAATGAATATGTGGATTTAAGTTCTTTAGAATTTGCAACCTATTTACAGTTTAATGCATTTGAAAAAAGTGTGCTGTTACGTGCGAAAGTAGGATACTCAAGTAATAATTATGAAGTGTATACTAAGGGAGACACATACGGTTTCGGGTTGACAGCTTTTACATTTGGTGATAATCGTGAGCAATTAAACCCAAAAATAAATGGTGGAATTTACCTAAAATTTGAAGCTATTTACCGGTTTAATTTAACATCTAAAAATGATTTAGAATAAACCAAACTGAAGTTTGATTCCTATTAACTAATGTAATTCCAGATATTCTTGTATTTACCTAATTGCTTATAAGTATTGAGAATCGCCTTGTTTTCTAATTGATTCAATGAGGGATCTTTTGTTAAAATCTTTTTAGCATGAAACCTTGCTAATTGCAAAATATCTCTGTCTTTTACGATATCTGCAATTTTTAAATTTAAAACACCGCTTTGCTGTGTTCCCATAATATCTCCGGGACCACGCAGTTTTAAATCAACTTCTGCAATTTCAAACCCGTCATTGGTTTTTACCATGGTCCCAAGCCTTGTTTTACTATCGTCACTTAACTTATGTCCTGTCATGAGTATACAATAGCTTTGTTCAGCGCCTCTTCCTACACGTCCCCTTAATTGATGTAATTGTGATAACCCAAACCGTTCAGCGCTCTCAATAATCATAACAGAGGCATTAGGCACATTAACACCAACTTCAATTACCGTAGTCGCAACCATAATATTTGTTTCTCCTTTTATAAAACGTTGCATTTCGAAATCTTTATCGGCAGGTTTCATTTTGCCATGAACTATAGAAATTTGATAATCTGGTAATGGAAAATCTCTAACAATACTTTCATACCCATCCATCAAATCTTTATAATCTAAAGCTTCGCTTTCTTGAATTAAAGGATAGACGATATAAATCTGACGGCCTTTTTTTATTTCATCTCGAATAAATTTAAAGACCTGTAAACGGTTTTTGTCAAACCTATGCACCGTTTTTATGGACTTCCTACCAGGTGGTAATTCATCAATTACAGAGATATCTAAATCCCCATAAACAGACATTGCCAAGGTGCGTGGAATAGGGGTGGCGGTCATAACTAAAACATGCGGAGGCGAGGTATTTTTGTGCCATAATTTACTGCGCTGAGCAACTCCAAATCGGTGCTGTTCATCAATTATGGCAAGGCCTAAATTTTTAAATTTTACTTTATTTTCAAGCAACGCATGGGTGCCAATTAAGATGTTTAATTCACCATTTTCTAAGGATTCATGAATTTTCCTTCTATCTGAAGTTTTAGTTGAACCTGTTAATAATGAAATACTGATATTCAGTGTTTTGGATAACTCACATAAACCATTATAGTGTTGGACTGACAAAATTTCAGTCGGAGCCATTAAACAAGCTTGAAAACCGTTGTCAAGTGCCATTAACATTGACATGAACGCTACAATGGTCTTCCCGGAACCTACGTCTCCTTGCAGTAATCGATTCATTTGTGCATTACTGCCTAAATCTGCCCGGATTTCTTTCAGAACTCGCTTCTGAGCATTGGTTAATTCAAAGGGTAAATGATCATTAAAAAAACTATTAAAAAGGTTTCCAACTTTTAAAAATGGATACCCTTTTATTTTCGATTTATGAATTAAGTTTTTAATAATGAGTTGTAGTTGTATATAAAATAATTCTTCAAATTTTAGTCGGTATTGAGCCTTTGTAAGTAGCTCTTGGTTTTTAGGAAAATGAACGTTAAATAGAGCCTCTTTTTTTGACAGCAAATTAAGTTCTGTAATTAATTCTGAAGAAAGGGTTTCTGTAAAATTTGCTTTAGTTTCTAAAAACAACTGCTGCATAATTTTTATAATCACACGATTACTGATGCCTTTATTTGATAGTTTTTCAGTTGAAGGATACACTGGCTGCATAGCCGATTGTAAATTTTTTTGATGTTCTTCAAGGAATTCCATTTCAGGATGCGGCATATTAAACTTACCATTAAACCAGTTGGTTCTGCCAAAAACAACATAAGGTCGGTTCATTTTTAAGCCTTCTCTAATCCACTTATGTCCTCTAAACCATACAAGATCCATAATTCCTGTTTCGTCTTTAAACGAGGCAACGAGTCGTTTTGAGCGGCCTTCACCAACTTCTTGTAGGTTAATTATAGTTCCAATAACTTGAACATCGGCATTATTGCGTTGTAATGCATTTATTTTATAGTAATGGGTTCGATCAATATACCTGTTAGGAAATAAATTTATTAAATCCTGGTAAGTGTGAATACCTAACTCCTTACGCAGTAAATCCGCTCTATTAGGACCTACACCTTTTAAATAATCAATGGGCGTTTGGAGATTTGTATTCATGAAACTAAAATAATTCTTTTGTTAGTAATAACAACTATAATTGTTAAATTGCTCTAACCTTTTCTATATTTATATCATGAAGTATTTTGGTTTATCTATATTCCTTCTTTTTGGTTTTCATGGTTATACTCAGCAAACGGATTATGTTGATTTTAAAACAGCGCAAATCACTATTGGAATAATTCCGGACTCATTAAAAGTAACGGGAATGGTTGATTATCAGTTCAATATTTTAAAACCCGTTGATTCTATTTTTATTGATGCTGTAAATATTAAATTGGATAAAGTAAGTTTAAATGGAAAAAAGGCACGTTATAGAAATGATTTCAAGAAAATTTGGATAAAATATAAGTTTAAACCTCATAAGACTTATCAATTAGCTTTTAATTATGAAGCGTATCCCAAAAAAGCACTTTATTTTATTGATTGGGAAAATGAAAATGGTAACAAGCAAATCTGGACGCAAGGGCAAGGGAAATACACGAGTAACTGGTTGCCGAGTATTGATGATATGAACGATAAAATTGAGTTTGATTTAACCATCACATTTGATAAAGTTTATGAGGTCATTGCGAATGGAAAATTAATAAATCAACAAATAAACGAATCAACTACCATCTGGCATTACGATATGGAAAAACCAATGTCGAGCTACTTAGTAGCTTTAGCTATTGGAAAGTATAATAAAAAAGTGGAGTACTCTAAAACTGGTATTCCATTAGAGATGTATTATTACCCACAAGATTCTTTAAAATTTGAGCCAACATATCGCTATACAAAACAAATATTCGATTTTTTAGAAGAAGAAATAGGTGTTCCGTATCCTTGGCAGAATTATAAACAAATGCCTGTAAAGGACTTTTTGTACGCAGGAATGGAAAATACGAGTGCTACTATATTTTCAGATGCATTTGTAATTGATAGCATTGCATTTATTGATAAAAATTATGTTAATGTAAATGCTCATGAACTGGCACATCAGTGGTTTGGAGATTTGATAACTGAGATATCTGGTACGCATCATTGGCTACAGGAAGGATTTGCTACGTATTATGCCTTATTAGCAGAAAGAGAGGTTTTTGGAAATGATTATTACTATTGGCAATTATATGAATATACCCAAGAATTATTAGAACAAGATAAAGCAGGTAATAGCACTTCATTACTCGATTCAAAATCAAGCAGTACAACGTTTTATAAAAAAGGCGCTTGGATTTTGCATATGTTGCGAGCGAAAGTAGGGGACAATGCCTTTAAAACTGCTGTAAGCAACTATTTATTGAAACATCAGTTTAAAAATGTAGAAACCAATGATTTTATTTATGAAATTGAAAAGGCCAGTGGACTTGATTTAAAATCATTTTTTAAAAATTGGTTAGAGTCTAAGGAGCTTTACTATAATGAAATGTTGGATAATTTAAAATTGAATTCAACATCAATTGCTCAATACCTTAAATATGATTGTAAAGAAACTCCTGAAGTTTGTAAGTTGTTTCTTCTGCATCAAAGAGATTCGTTTTATAAAGAAAAAATAGTTGAAGATTTAGGAAGAAATATTTCAAAATCTACATTTTTAACTAAAGATATTAAAGTACGACAAGCTATCGCTAAAACATTAACCACAATACCCTCAGATCTAAAAAAACAATATGAGTCACTTTTGGAAGATAAATCGTATATTACTATTGAAGTTGCTTTGTATAATTTATGGGTGAATTTTCCAGAAAACAGGAACGAATATTTACATAGAACAGAAGGCGTTATAGGATTTAATAATAAAAATGTAAGAATGCTTTGGTTAGTTTTGGCTTTAAACACCCCAGAATTTGAGCATGAAAATAATCAGAAATATTTCGAAGAGTTAAGAGGATATACGAATCCTTATTACGATTATGAGACGCGTTTGAATGCTTTTCAGTATTTAAATGTTTTGCAAGCTTGTGATGATTTGTGTAAGGAAAATTTAAAACAAGCAACAAAGCATCATTTCTGGCAGTTTTCAAAATTTGCAAAAGACATGTTGAATCAAATAAATAATTGAAGATAAAAAATATGAATGCATTAGTGATTTCTGGAGGTGGTAGTAAAGGAGCGTTTGCAGGTGGCGTAGCTCAATATCTTATCCAAGAATTAAAGCGTGATTATCAATTGTATATTGGAACTTCAACAGGTAGTTTGCTGGTTTCTCATTTGGCATTAAATAGTATTGAAAAAATTAAAACGGTTTACACGAATGTCAATAACGACAGTATTTTTAATGTTTGTCCATTTACAATCAAACAAAAACATGGTGTTCAAAATATAGGCATAAACCATTTTAATGTTTTAATGAATTTTTTTCGGGGAAGTAAGACTTTTGGTGAGAGTTATAATCTTAAAAACCTGATAAGAAACACCTTGACAATCGAGGAGTTTGAATTTTTAAAAAATTCTTTAATGGATATTGTAGTTACGGTATCAAATATTTCTGTTAACCAGGTTGAATACAAAAGTTTAAAAGAATTTAGTTACGATGATTTTGTTGAATGGATTTGGATTTCATGTAATTATACACCATTTATGTCTTTAGTTAAAAAAGACGGTTGCGAATATGCCGATGGAGGCTTAGGGAATATGGTGCCTATTGAAGAGGCGATTTCAAGAGGAGCCAAAGAAGTAGATGCCATTATATTGCAAACAGAAATGACTCAGTTTAATAGAATGCCTTCAAAAAACGCCTTCTCGTTATTAACAAATATGTTTGCGTTTATGTTGGATAGAATTGAATCTCAAAATATTAGAATAGGAAAATACGTGGCTACACATAATGATGCCATTATTAATTTTTATTATGCTCCTATTGTTTTAACTACCAATTCGTTGATTTTTGATAAAACAAAAATGACTAAATGGTGGCAAAGTGGATATGATTTTGCTAAATCCAGAAATCAGGAATTAAGTGCTTTAGAGATATAGTTTTATAAGAAAATTAAAAAATTTCCTTTTACCATAATTCACTCACTTCCTGCCTTATAAAAGACAAGGCAGCATCACTTGGAGGACGTCGTTCCATCATTTCTGTTAAAATAACTTCGCGAAGTTTATCGGCAGAATCTGTTTTTTCTAGTAAACAAGCTTTCCTAATTAATTGAATGGTAGCATTTTTTGCAGCTGTTGTTATACTCCAGCATCTATCACTAACATAAATTTGTTGTGATAAATTATGTTCAAACTCTTGTTCAATACTTTGTATAAGTAAAGACTCGTAAGCTTCTTTATTAGAGCTTGTTGGTATAACTCTTATAAGTAATTTTGAAGGTGTAATACGTTCTAAAAACAAAGTCATTCGTTCATAGGCTTGCAGTCGTAATGGCAAAGCATTAACCTGAATATCCTTTTTTAATAAAAAGCGTCTTCTGCCGTCTTCATTTTTCGTGTGTTCTTTAAAAAAGTAATATGCAATGAGCCCTGTGATTAACGATGGAACGGCATATAAAAAAACTTCAAATATCTTTTCAATCTCCATTTTAAAATAATTATAAAAATATATTTCAAATATAAACAAACTTTTAAATGTTCAAGGTTGAAAAAAGATTGTTTAATTATTTAATCCGTTTATAGTAATTGTTTATAATTATTTATAAATCTACTTAATAAAAAGCGCAACAATGGTTAATTTCACCATGTAAATTAGATGTAGTTTGGAGAAGTATTTAAGTCAATTAAATGAAGCACAATTAGAGCCCACAATTCAAAAGGATGGGCCAATGATTATAATAGCTGGTGCCGGTTCTGGTAAAACACGGGTACTTACATATCGTATAGCCTATTTAATGAGTCAAGGTATTGATCCATTTAATATTTTGGCTTTAACCTTTACTAATAAAGCTGCCCGTGAAATGAAAGATCGTATTGCAACGATTGTAGGAGCAAGTGAGGCTAAAAATCTATGGATGGGAACTTTTCACTCAGTATTTGCTAAAATATTGCGCAGTGAAGCCGAGAAGTTAGGGTATCCCAGTAATTTTACCATTTATGATACTCAGGATTCAGACCGACTTATTGCTTCGATAATAAAAGAAATGAATCTTGATAAAGATATTTATAAATACAAGCAGGTTAGGTCAAGAATTTCTTCTTATAAAAACAGTTTAATCACCGTACGAGCATATTTTAAAAATCCTGAACTTATTGAAGCCGATACAATGGCAAGACGTCCGAGATTAGGTGATATTTATAATGAATATGTCGAACGTTGTTTTAAGGCAGGTGCGATGGATTTTGATGATTTATTATTGAAGACCAACGAATTGCTCACACGGTTTCCTGATGTATTGATGAAATATCAAAACCGGTTTAAATATATTTTGGTTGATGAGTATCAAGATACTAATCATTCTCAATACTTAATTGTAAGAGCACTTTCCGATAAATTTCAAAATATTTGTGTGGTTGGTGATGACGCTCAAAGTATTTACGCATTTCGAGGTGCCAATATTAATAACATCCTAAATTTTCAGAAGGATTATGATGACGTAAAAGTATTTCGTTTAGAGCAAAATTACCGTTCTACAAAAAACATAGTAAATGCAGCGAACTCAATTATAGATAAAAATCAGACCAAACTTGATAAAGTAGTATGGACTGCAAATGATGAAGGCAATAAAATTATAGTAAACAGATCTTTAACAGATGGTGATGAAGGACGTTTTGTAGCTAGTACAATTTGGGATAATAAAATGCAAAACCAGTTAAAAAATAGTGCTTTTGCTGTTTTATATAGAACTAATGCACAATCAAGAGCTATTGAAGATGCCTTAAGAAAGAGAGATATTCCTTATAGAATATATGGAGGTTTGTCGTTTTATCAACGTAAAGAAATTAAAGATGTCTTATCATATTTGCGCTTAATTATTAATCCTGCCGATGAAGAAGCTTTAAAACGCATTATTAATTTCCCGCCAAGAGGTATTGGAGGTACTACAATTGATAAGCTCATCGTTGCAGCTAATGGTTATAAAAAATCAATTTTTGAGGTGATGAAAAACATTGATAAAACAGAAGTCAATGTGAATTCAGGCACTAAAAATAAACTACAAGATTTTGTAACGATGATTGAAAGCTACCAGGTTTTAAATCAAACAGCAGACGTTTTTGAATTAGCCGAACATGTTACAAGAACGAGTGGGTTAATTAGAGAGTTTAATAAAGATGGTACACCAGAAGGGATTACTCGAATGGAAAATATCGAAGAACTCTTAAACGGAATGAAGGATTTTGTTGAAGGTCAAAAAGAATTAGCTGATACAACAGGTTCTTTGGCTGAGTTTCTTGAGGATGTGGCATTAGCCACCGATTTGGATGCAGATAAGGGAGATTCCGACCATGTGGCTTTAATGACCATACATTTAGCAAAAGGACTGGAGTTTCCTTATGTGTTTATAGTAGGTCTTGAAGAGGATTTATTTCCAAGCGCAATGAGTATGAATACGCGTAGTGAATTAGAAGAGGAAAGACGGTTATTTTATGTCGCTTTAACTCGTGCTGAAAAACAAGCTTATTTAACCTATGCTTTATCAAGATATCGCTGGGGAAAATTAATTGATTCAGAGCCTAGTCGTTTTATTGAAGAAATAGACGAACAATACCTTGAAAATATTACGCCTGTTGAAGAAAGACGTTTTAATCCAATGTTGGATGCAGACATATTTGGCGATGTCGAGCCTAATAAAATTAGATTTAAACCTGCCAAACAACCTGTTTTAAATAAAAAATCTACAAGTAAACAGGAACCTGATAAATTTCAAATAACTCAACCAAAAAATTTGAAACCTTTAACAAAAACAAATGGTACTGCAAATTTGTTTGATAATAAATTGATTGTTGGAAATCTAGTCAAGCACTTAAGATTTGGAACAGGAAAAGTCATTAATATTGAAGGAGTAGGTGCCGATACAAAAGCTGAAATAAATTTTGAAAATGGAGGTGTTAAGAAACTTTTATTGAGGTTTGCTAAACTGGAAGTAATAGGTTAACATAATAAAAATGGCTGAGTTTATAAGAATATATGAAGAGAACCCAAATCCAAAAGAAATTGAAAAGGTTGTAAAAATTCTTAAAAAAGGGGGATTAATAATTTATCCTACCGATACGGTTTATGGACTAGGTTGCGATATCACAAATCTAAAAGCTTTAGAACGGGTAGCTAGAATTAAAGGAATTAAACTAGAAAAATCCAATTTTTCGTTTGTTTGTCATGATTTAAGTAATTTGAGTGATTATGTGAAGCAAATTGACACTTCGACATTCAAAATATTAAAGCGTGCACTTCCAGGGCCTTATACTTTTATATTGCCTGGAGCCAGAACTTTACCAGCACCGTTTAAACAAAAAAAGACAGTTGGTATAAGGGTTCCGGCTAATAATGTTGCTTTAGAAATTGTAAAATTATTGGGGAACCCCATCATTTCAACATCTATAAGAGATGAAGATGAAATTATTGAATACACGACTGATCCAGAACTAATATTAGAAAAATGGGATCACTTAGTAGATTTAGTAATTGACGGTGGTTATGGTGGTAATGAGCCATCAACCATTATAGATTTATCTGAAGACGAACCAGTTATTGTGAGAGAAGGTAAAGGAGGAATTGAGATTTTTTAAATCAATTTAATTGATATTCAGACTAATTCTTTTAATAAACCAAATAAAAAAACCCAATCATATGATTGGGTTTTTTATATATATAAATTCAATATTTATTTAGTACCAGTAGAAAGATTTTTCATTTCTTTTTCAACCAT
Organism: Flavobacteriales bacterium; assembly: GCA_024641135.1. Classification (GTDB taxonomy): domain Bacteria; phylum Bacteroidota; class Bacteroidia; order Flavobacteriales; family Flavobacteriaceae; genus Yeosuana. The sequence goes on along the minus strand of JAHEDS010000012.1, from coordinate 23,179 downwards.
GTCGTAAAATTGATCAATTTTTGGTAATACAACAATACGAGTACGTCTGTTTTTAGATCTGTTTTCAGCAGTATTATTTTCAACTAATGGCACATAGTCTGCACGACCAGCAGCAATTAATTGTGCAGGGTTTACATCAAGTGATTGTAAAACTCTAATAATTGAAGTTGAACGTTTCACACTTAAATCCCAGTTGTCTAATAATACGCCACTTTGGTAAGGAACGTTGTCAGTATGTCCTTCTACCATACATTCAAAGTCTGGTTTACTATTAACAACTTTCGCTACTTTCGCAAGTACTTCTTTAGCTCTTGCAGTTACGTTGTAGCTTCCACTTTGAAATAATAATTTATCAGCAATAGAAATAAATACTACCCCTTTTTCAACATTAATTTCAATATCTGGATCGTTAATTCCTACTTCACGTTTTAAACTTGTAACTACCGCTAAAGTGATACTGTCTTTTTTAGTTAAAGCATCTTGCAAACGGGTGATTTTTAATTCTTTTTCTTTGATACTTTCAAGTGTTTTTTCAACGTTTGAAGCACCTTTTGCAGATAATACTGTTAAGTTATCGTTATTTTTACGTAGATCCGCTATTTGCTCTTCTAAGGCTGTTGTTCTAGCAACAGCTGCTGATTTATCTGATAAGCAACTGTTTAATTTAACTGTTGCAGTATTTAATAAATCTTGTGTTTCTTTTTGTTTGGCTTCTAGAGCTGCATATTCCTTTTTTGAAACACACGAGCTTAAAAGCATTAAAGTTGAGAAGCCGAAAATTAAAATTTTTTTCATAATTATTTTATGGATTAAGAGTTTGTTTTGACAAGGTAAAAGTATATAAAAAAGTACAAATTTTAACATTTTAACAAAAGTTTGACACTTTTTATTATTCATGATAAAAGACCCTTTTTTTATATACGTAATAATTCAAAACAATGGATGTTGTTTTATAGTATTTTTCTTTGTTTACGGACGATTTTCTTTGTTTTAATAGGAACTTTAAATGATTGTAATAGCTAAAATGTGCACGGACAATTGCCACCATATGTTGAAGCTTAAATTCAAATAAAAACTTTACAGCTGCAATGCCATCTAAAAGCAGTCGTGTAAAGATTAATAAAAACAATTTACCAGGTGCATTTTTTGTTAAAGTATATAAACTATTTCTAAAATTAAGATAGGTCTTTTGTGGATTTGCGCTACTAAGAGTAGCACCTCCAACATGATATACTTCAGACAAACCAACATATTTCACATCATATCCCAAATTTTTGGCTCGCCAGCACAAATCAATTTCTTCCATATGTGCAAAAAAGCTTTCATCCAAACCATTTAAATTATTATAAACTTCGTTTCTTATAAACAGGCATGCACCAGAGGCCCAGAAAATATTACTGACATCATTGTATTGTCCGCAATCTTTTTCAATTGAATTAAAAAGCCGTCCCCTGCAATAAGGATAACCATATTTGTCGATAAAACCACCTGCTGCTCCGGCATATTCGAAATAATCTTTATTCTTAAAATCTAACAGTTTTGGCTGGATAATAGCTGTTTTGGGATTTTTATTAAAAGTTTCTATAATTGGTGACAGCCAATTTTTAGTTACTTCTACGTCGTTATTAAGTAAACAAAAAACAGGCTCCTTTAAATCTTTAAGAGCGTCATTATAACCTTTGGCATACCCACCATTTACCTTATTTATAATGATGCTAACAGAAGGATAATTTGCTTGTACAAATGAAACAGAATCGTCTGAAGAGGCATTGTCTGCTAAATAAATGGTAGCTTCTTTTGAATATTTTATAACAGAAGGTAAAAACTGTTCTAATAGTTTTTTACCATTCCAATTTAATATAACAACTGCGATTTTCATTTAATATATTCTGGAATATCTTTAAGAAAATGATATTTTTCGTTTTTAAAATCCATTTGGCAATAATAATGATTTATTCCATTAGAAATCATTAAATATGTGGCATTTAAGCTCAAATTATACAGAGCAATTTGATCAAAAACATGTTGATTGATCATTATGGATGGTGCCTTACATTCAATAATTAAATGAATACTTCCATCTGAATTAAAAACTACGATATCGTATCGTTTTTTTAAATTGTTTATAATTAATTCCTTTTCAATATTTATTAGAGATTTTGGATATCCTTTATAATCAATTAAATAATGAATACAATGTTGTCTTACCCATTCTTCGGGTTGTAAAATCACAAATCTTTTGCGGATAACATCGAAAATAGAAATTTTATTTTCCCTATTTTTGAATCGAAACGAAAACTTAGGAAAGTTTAGTTCTTGCAACACGTTTTATCTTTAGTTAATTCAAAGGTAAACCACATTATTCAATTACCAAATTACTCAATGATTTTTTGGAATTTGAATGTTTTAATTTGAAATATTTGCATTTTGGACGAGGTCAAACAATTAGTTACAGATATTAATAATGGGAAGATAAAACCTATATATTTTTTAATGGGTGAAGAGCCGTATTATATAGATAAGATATCTGATTACATAGAGAAAAATGTATTGACTGAAGATGAAAAAGGGTTTAATCAAGTGGTATTGTATGGTCGAGATGTGACCATTGAAGATATTGTCGAAAACGCAAAGCGTTATCCCATGATGTCTGAAAGACAAGTTGTTATTGTTAAGGAAGCCCAGGATTTGTCACGATCTATTGAGAAATTGGAAGCTTACGCGAGTAATCCACAAGTATCTACAGTTCTTGTCGTAAATTATAAGTATAAAAAAATAGACAAACGTAAAAGTTTATTTAAAGCCATAAATAAGGTAGGAATCGTTTATGAAAGTAAAAAACTCTATGAAAATCAAGTTTCAGATTGGATTAGAAGGGTTTTAGCTGCAAAAAATTATACTATAACTCCAAAAGCAGCACAAATGCTGGTTGAGTTTTTGGGTACCGATTTGAGTAAAATCAATAATGAACTAGAAAAACTTCAAATCATTATTCCAAAAGAAAGCCAAATTACTCCAGAATTAATTGAAGAGAACATTGGAATAAGTAAAGACTTTAATAATTTCGAATTACGAAAAGCTATTGGTGAAAGAAATAGTTTAAAAGCTTACCAAATTATTAACTATTTTGCCGACAACCCTAAGGATAATCCTATGGTAGTTACTGTTTCTTTATTATTTGGTTTCTTTTCACAACTTTTACAATTTCATGGATTGACTGATAAAACACCAAGACATGTTGCTACTTCGTTAAAAATCAGCCCATATTTTGTTAATGAATATATTTCAGCTGCTCGAAATTTTCCTATGAAAAAAGTAAGTATAATAATTTCTGTAATAAGAGAATTTGATCTTAAAAGTAAAGGAGTTGATTCTAACTCTGTGGCACAGGGAGATTTGTTAAAGGAACTAATATTTAAAATTTTAAACTAATTATAAAAATCATGAAAAAATTCGGATTTATTTTATTGCTTATAGTAAGCAATCAATTATTAACTGCTCAAGTCATGACACCAGAGTTGTTATGGAAACTAAATCGTATTAATCCAGTTGGAATTTCTATTGATGGAAATGATGTGATTTATTCCTCAACGAGTTATAACATTGAGTCCAACTCAAAAAGCACTAGTTTTTATGCAGTATCAATCGCTAATGGGGCAGTAAGTTCTATTAACGATTATCAATCGGTTATAAAGGATTTAAAAATATCGCCAAATGGGCAATACAAGATATTTTCAGAAGAAGTGAAGATTGAAGCTGTTTCAGGAGTTGATTTTTATCCCGAATTAACTAATTCAAATGCCCAGATTTACGACAAACTTAATTATCGTCATTGGGATGAGTGGGAAGATGGAAAATTTAGTCATGTTTTCTTCCAAAAAACCGATTCTAAGGAAGCAGAACGTATAGATATTATGCAAGGCGAGCCATTTGATTCTCCAACCAAACCATTCGGGGGTGATGAAGATTACATTTGGAATAACGATGGGTCAAAAATATTATATGTTGCTAAAAAAGAATCTGGTACAAATTATGCTAAAAGCACAAATACAGATATTTATAGCTATGATTTAAAATCGAATGCTACAACCAATTTAACCAAGGAAAATTTAGGATATGATTTGAATCCGTCGTTCTCTAAAGAAGGCGTTTTAGCCTGGCTACAAATGGATGAACCGGGATATGAAGCCGATAAAAATGATATTATTATTTTAAAAGATGGTATTAAAATAAACTTAACTAAAGATTGGGATGGAACTGTAAATAGCTTTTCGTGGAGTAAGGACAGTAAAAGGATATTTTTTAATGCTCCGGTAGACGGTACTGTACAACTGTTCGAAGTTTCTGCTATTAATAAAAATCCAATAGTAAAACAAATTACTAATGGTACGTATAATATTACTGGTATTATTGGTGAGTCTGATTCTAAGATGGTTGTTACGAGAACGGACATGAATCATGCCTCAGAAATATATTTGGTTGATTTAAAAAATGGTTCCATGTCTCAATTAAGTCATGTTAACGATGATTTTTATAATAATATAAAGTTAAGTAAAGTAGAAAAACGAATGGTTCCAACAACCGACGGAAAGGAAATGTTGACATGGGTTATTTATCCTCCAGATTTCGATCCTAATAAAAAATATCCAACATTACTATATTGCCAAGGTGGACCACAATCTGCTTTAACGCAATTTTACTCATATCGTTGGAATTTTCAATTGATGGCTGCAAATGGTTATATTATTGTAGCGCCTAACAGAAGAGGTATGCCGGGTCATGGTGTTGAATGGAATGAGCAAATAAGTGGTGATTATGGAGGGCAAAATATTAATGATTATTTGTCGGCAATAGATAACATTTCTATGGAGTCTTACGTTGATAAAGACAGACTAGGGTGCATTGGTGCTAGTTATGGTGGTTATTCAGTCTTTTATTTAGCTGGAATCCATAATAATAGATTTAAATCGTTTATAGCTCACGATGGTATATTTAATACGCGAAGTATGTATGGCACAACTGAAGAATTGTTTTTCGTGAACAAAGATCTTGGAGGGCCATATTGGGATAGTTCAAATTCTAAAAGTTTTACGTTGTTTAATCCCATTGAATACGTTGATAAGTGGAATACTCCAATTTTAATTATTCAAGGAGGGAAGGATTATAGAGTTCCAATTGGTCAGGGTCTAGAGGCTTTTCAGGCTGCTCAATTAAAAGGAATAAAGAGTAAACTTTTATACTTACCAGATGAAAATCATTGGGTATTAAACTCACAAAATGCAATTGTTTGGCAAAGAGAGTTTTATAAATGGTTAAAAGAAACTTTAAATTAAAAAGTTTAATTATTACTAAAAATAAACTTGTAAAGTTAGCATAAGCATAGTAAAAACGGTTAGAATAAGGACCAGCGGGATAACAAATTTTAACCATTTATTATAACCTACTTTTACAATTGCTAGGGACGCTAATATTAATCCAGTTGGATTAATAAAGGCAAAAAGTCCCATGCCATATTGATAAGCATTCACAACTATTTCTCTGCCTATTCCAACGCCATCTGCTAATGGCGACATAATTGGCATGGTTAAAACAGCCATGCCAGAAGACGATGGAATAAAAAATGATAAACCACCATAAATATAGAGCATAGCATTTATAAATAACCCTTTATTCATTCCGCTCGTAACATTACTGGCATAATAAAGCATGGTATCACTAATTAATCCATCATTCATAAGAACAGTAATACCTCTCGCAATACCAATAATTAGTGCCACACCTAACAAATCACTTGCTCCTTTTACAAAAGCTTCAACAAAAACCGATTCTTTTATTTTCCCAATGAAACCAATCAAAATAGAGCCAACTAAAAAGACAGATGTCATTTCAATAAACCACCAATCTAACATTGATACACCATATACCATTACAATAAAGCACATAGAAAATATAAAAAT
>JAHEDS010000012.1:0-17122 GCA_024641135.1 Flavobacteriales bacterium | reverse complement strand
TTTTTTATATGTTTGAGGAATATTTATAGGTTTCCAAATATCGCCATTTGTAAATTTTTCTAAAGGAATTTTTATATTTAAATGGGTTAATGTTTCTTGGGAAGCCTCTAATTGAGTTTGCTTCTCTAAACTTTTTATTATAAAAGCTTTTTCAGAAGAATTATAGTGTAAAGTGTCATATTTTCCTGCTGGAATAACCCAAGTGAGTAAAGCAACTAATCCAGCAATAATAAGTAAAATGGTTTGAGCGGTTGGAAACTGAAGTTTTTTCAAGTCTAAAAATTTTATTTGATTAAAGATAATATTAATTTAGAATAATTTTAGAAATGATTATGAACGTTAGTATACATGAAAGCTGGAAATTATATTTACAATCTGAGTTTGATAAACCCTATTTTAAAAATTTAACAAATTTTGTAAAAGAAGAATATTCAAAATATGAATGCTTTCCTCCAGGTAATCAAATTTTTAATGCTTTTGAGCAATGCCATTTTAATAATGTAAAAGTCGTGATTATAGGGCAGGATCCTTATCATGATTTTGGGCAGGCACATGGATTGTGTTTTTCAGTAAATGATAATATAAAACATCCACCTTCACTCAAAAATATATTTAAGGAAATTGAGCAAGATCTGGAAATACCCTTTCCGCAAAGCGGAAATTTACTGCGTTGGGCAAACCAAGGTGTATTATTATTAAATGCAACTTTATCGGTTCGAGCACATTTAGCAGGTAGTCATCAGGGAAAAGGTTGGGAAGTTTTTACAAATGCTGTTATAAAGACAATAAGCGATAATAAAAATGAAGTAATATTTTTGCTTTGGGGTAGTTATGCGAAACAAAAAGTTAAACTTATTGATACTAAAAAGCATCATGTTTTACAAAGTGGCCACCCTTCACCTTTAAGCGCTAATAGAGGTTTGTGGTTTGGAAATAAACACTTTAGTAAAACTAACTTCCTGTTGGAGCGAGCTCTTCAGTCTCCGGTAAACTGGTAATTCCTTTTGAAAAAATGACAGGCTTTTTGTTTTTTTTGTAATTTGATTTTGTTGAGTTACAACTAAATTTTAGTAAAATGAAATTTAAAAGAACTAAAACAAAAATTATAGTAGTAATTGTGTAAAGCATAATTTGGGTTGGTTTATTTTTTCAAATATATGTTAATTATCGATAAAATGCATTATTAATCGTTATTAATACGATAATATCAAAAAAAACTTTCAATAATTAATAATATTTAAAATTAAAGGCAATTAATTTATAATATTCAAATTTATTCTTTTACAGTTTCTTAAAAAATACTCATTTTAAGTATTTTAAACTTTATTGGTTTCAATATTGTTGAATGCATTATTGATGAATTAAATTGAATTTTTATTACAACATATAAATAAAGGAGGCTGTGATAGATAATTTTTACATTATAGGCAAGACGTTAAAAAAATAAAATATATTTTTGAAGAAAATAAAAGAAATGGGAAAAATTAATTGGGTGACAGCCAAGGAATATGAAGATATTACCTATAAAAAATGTAATGGAGTTGCTCGTATTGCCTTTAATAGACCAAATGTTAGGAATGCATTTAGACCAAAAACTACAAGAGAATTATATGATGCTTTTTATGATGCAGGTGAGGATGTTAATATAGGAGTTGTTTTATTATCTGCCGAAGGACCTTCCACGAAAGATGGAGTCTATTCTTTTTGTAGCGGTGGAGATCAGAAGGCGAGAGGACATCAAGGCTATGTAGGTGAAGATGGATACCATCGATTAAATATACTTGAAGTACAAAGATTAATACGTTTTATGCCTAAAGCGGTCATTGCTGTAGTTCCGGGTTGGGCAGTTGGTGGAGGCCATAGCTTACATGTGGTTTGCGATTTGACTTTAGCTAGTAAAGAACACGCTATATTTAAACAAACGGATGCCGATGTTACCAGTTTTGATGGCGGTTACGGATCAGCTTATTTAGCAAAAATGGTAGGCCAGAAGAGGGCTAGAGAAATCTTTTTTTTAGGAAGAAATTATACTGCCCAAGAAGCTTTTGAAATGGGAATGGTAAATGCAGTCGTTCCTCATAAAGATTTAGAGTCGACAGCTTATCAATGGGCACAGGAAATATTGGAAAAATCTCCGACTTCCATAAAAATGCTAAAATTTGCAATGAATTTAACAGACGATGGAATGGTTGGTCAACAGGTATTTGCAGGAGAAGCTACGCGCTTAGCTTATATGACCGATGAAGCCAAAGAGGGTAGAAACGCATTTTTAGAAAAACGAAAGCCTAATTTCGAAAAAAAATGGATTCCTTAAAATGAAAAATATTTCTATTTGGATTTCGGCTATGAGATTAAGGACTTTACCTTTGTCTGTTTCTGGAATTATTTTAGCTTCCTGTTTAGCAGAATACAACGGATTTTTTGAATGGAAAATTTGTGTTTTGGCTATACTAACCACATTGAGTTTTCAAATACTTTCCAATTTAGCTAATGATTATGGTGATGGTATAAAAGGTACTGATAATAATGAAAGAATTGGACCTGAACGTGCTATTCAAAGTGGTAAGATTTCTGCTGAAAGTATGTTTAATGGTATTAAGTTTTGCGTTTTAATTTCTATTATTTTAGCAACATTGTTGGTGTTCACATCCTTTAGAGCACGTAATTTTTTCTTAGCCTTATTATTTTTTGTTCTAGGTACAGTTAGTATTATAGCCGCGATGAAATATACAATTGGTTCAAATGCTTATGGTTATCGGGGCTTTGGGGATATTTTTGTTTTTATCTTTTTTGGTTTGCTTAGTGTTATTGGCGGCTATGTATTATTTGCAAAACAACTTGATCATGTTGTTATTTTACCTGCTATAACGATTGGTTTATTAAGTACCGCAGTTTTAAATTTAAATAATATGCGTGATGTGGAATCTGATAAAAAATCAAATAAAATAACCCTAGCTATTAAGTTGGGTGAAAGGAATATGAAGATTTATCACTTTTCTTTAATAATTTCAGCAATTCTAATCTCTGGTTTATTTGGCCTTTTTTATTTCACATCAATTTACAATCTTATTTTTATGATTATGTATTTTCCATTAGTAGTACATTTAATTAAAGTTAAAAAGAATAAGAATTTAAAATTGCTTGATCCAGAATTAAAAAAGGTGGCGCTTTCTACATTTTTCTTGGCAATACTAATGGGCTTAGGGCATTTATTATAGAATTTTTTTGTATTTTTCTTATTTAAAGTAATTAAACTTTTAATTATGAAAATTACATACTTTGGTCATGCATCTATTGGAATTCAAGTAGGTGATATTAATATTTTAGTGGATCCTTTTATTTCCGCAAATCCTAAAGCTTCTCATATAAATATTGGAGAATTAAAAGCGGATTACATTTTATTAACTCATGCGCATCAAGATCATATTTTAGATGTTGAGGTAATAGCAAAAAGAACCAATGCTATTGTAGTTTCAAACTATGAAATTGTTTCCTATTTTGAAAAATTAGGAATTGAAGGACATCCCATGAATCATGGTGGACAATGGGATTTTGAGTTTGGAAATGTTAAATACGTAAATGCGATTCATTCATCTTCTTTCCCAGATGGAAGTTATGGAGGACAACCTGGCGGATTTGTTATTGAAGGGGAGCATAAAAATATTTATATTGCTGGGGATACAGCATTGACTATGGATATGCAGCTCATTCCACTTTACATTAAATTAGATTTAGCAATATTACCGATTGGAGATAATTTTACAATGGGAATTGATGATGCTATTTTAGCTAGTAATTTTGTTAAATGTGATAAAATTCTAGGGTATCATTATGATACATTTGGTTATATTGAAATTGATCATGAAGTTGCAAAACGTAAATTTTTTGACGTTGGTAAAGATTTGATGCTTTTGGAAATTGGTAAAAGTATAGAGCTTTAATGTTTAATGTATTATTGATTCACTATTGACTTTTCAACCATTCTTCTCTTAAATCCTTAGATATCCTACCATTTCCATCATGTTTCCATCCAGGAGGTTTGGTGAAATAAAAAAGTCGTTCTTTTAAGGTTTTTTTGCCTGAAAATGAATCTTTAAATAGATAAAACCACTCTAAAAATGCAATTTTGATAGGGTTGTATGTATGAATGTTTTTAACTAAACCATAGACCACTTTTTCTTCCTTTAGTTCAGGTTGGAAGGTTCCAAATAATTTATCCCAAATAATGAGAATACCAGCATGGTTTCTATCCAGATATAATGGATTGCTACCATGATGTACACGATGATGAGAAGGCGTATTCATTATTGCTTCAAACCACTTTGGTAATTTCTTGATAGCTTCTGTATGAATCCAGAATTGGTAAAGTAAACTTATGGACATTTGTAACATAATCATAGCGGGATGAAATCCAATCAACGGTAGCCATAACCAAAAGATAAAGGAATAAAAACTACCCGACCAGGTTTGGCGCAAGGCTGTACTTAAATTGTACCTTTGTGATGAATGATGCACCACATGGGAAGCCCAAAATAAGCGGCACTCATGTGAAACACGATGAAACCAATAATAAGAAAAGTCTTCTGCAAAAAAGAGAAGAATAAAACTCCACCAGGTTAAGGGTATGGTGAAAAACCTAAAATGTTCGTAAATATAAAAAAAGGCCGCTAACACAATGGCTTTGCTTAAAAAGCCCAACAATACATTGCCAATTCCCATACTTATTGAGGAGAAGGCATCTTTGGTTTCATAAGTATGTATATGATGTTTTACAGTATAATACAGTTCTACCAACATGGCTAGAATGAAGAATGGAATGGCGTATAGAATAATGTTTGGAAACTCAGACAAATCAGTAAAATTTATTGTTCTAAAATACAAAATTATTTAACTATTTTTGGGTTCAATATGACAGCGTATTATCATCATTACATTTTAAATTTTAAGCAACCTAGCGGGACGTCGCGCGGTGTTTTAGATTCTAAAGAAACGTGGTTCCTTATACTAAAGGATAATGACAGGAAGGGTATTGGTGAATGTGGTATGTTTAAAGGATTATCTATTGATGACCGACCAGATTTTGAACAAAAACTGCAATGGGTTTGTAACCATATTCATTTAGGGTTAAATAGCTTACTGCAGGAACTAGTAGAATATCCGAGTATTCAGTTTGGTTTAGAAATGGCATATATGTCGTTAAAATCAAAATATTTATTTGAACTATTTCCATCCGAATTTACAGAAGGATCAGAATCTATTTCAATTAATGGATTAATCTGGATGGGATCTGAAGACTTTATGCGTCAACAGATTACAGAAAAAATTGAGGCTGGTTTTACTTGTATTAAAATGAAAATTGGTGCTATAAATTTTAAAACTGAAGTCGAAATTTTAAAATCTATTAGAAAAGAATTTTCTTCAAATGATATTGAGTTAAGGGTAGATGCAAATGGAGCATTTTCACCCTCTGAAGCCCTGGAAAAATTAAAAGTTTTATCCGATTTTGATTTGCATTCTATTGAGCAACCTATTAAACCTGGTCAATTAAATGACATGGCTGAATTATGTAAAAATACGCCTTTACCTATTGCTTTAGATGAAGAATTAATCGGAGTTTTTTCAAAAGAAAAGAAAAAGGATTTACTTAAAACAATCATGCCTCAATATATCATTTTAAAACCTACCTTAATTGGTGGTTTTCATGGAAGTAATGAATGGATAGAAATTGCAGAAAAACAGAAAATAGGTTGGTGGATAACAAGTGCTTTAGAAAGTAATGTAGGTTTAAATGCCATTGCGCAATATACTTTTACAAAGCATAATTTTCAACCGCAAGGATTAGGTACCGGCAGTCTATTTACTAATAATTTTGCATCGCCTTTAGAAGTTCATAATGGCTCGCTTTTTTATAACAAAAAGAATAATTGGAAATTTAATTTATAATTTATGTATATCTCACAGGCATTTAATTCATTGCACGAATGGTGGCGTTATTTTATTGGTTTAATCTTAATTGTAATTGCAGTAATAATTGGACAAGTTCCATTCACGGCTGCCGTTTTTGTAAAAGCATATAAAAATGGAGACAATATTTTTAAATTAGATGAACAGAAAATGATGTCAATATTAGAACCAAATTTAAATTTGTTTTTAATGTTATTATCTTTCGCCATAGGCTTAATAGGTTTGTTTATAGTTGCTAAATATTTGCACAAGCAACCATTAATTCAATTAACTACCTCAAGAAAGGCTGTAGATTGGAAAAGGTTTTGGTTTATATTTATTCTTTGGGGAATCATTTCTAGTAGTTTTGTATTGATAGATTATTTCACTTCACCTGAGGATTATGTGGTAAATTTTCAACTAGTACCATTTTTAATACTTTGTGTAATCGCTATCCTTTTTGTACCACTACAAACCAGTTTTGAAGAATATTTATTCAGAGGATATCTTATGCAAGGAATAGGTGTAGTTCTAAAAAATAAATGGGCACCATTATTATTAACTTCTGTTACTTTTGGGATGCTTCATATAGCTAATCCAGAAGTTGATAAATTGGGCTATATGATATTGGTTTATTATGTAGGAACCGGTTTGTTTCTAGGGATTATGACCTTAATGGATGAAGGTATGGAATTGGCTTTAGGGTTTCATGCCGCAAATAATTTATTTACAGCTTTGTTAGTAACTGCAGACTGGACTGCCTTTCAAACACATTCAATTTTAAAAGATATGGCAGAACCTACACACGCCGGGTTTGTAGATATATTTATGCCTGTCTTCATAGTATTTCCAATAATTCTATTAATTTTAGCCAAAAAATACAAATGGACTCATTGGAAAGAGAGGTTATTTGGAAATGTGGTTGAGCCACAAAATGAAAATATATAGTTAAAGAAATAAACTTACAATTACGTGATACCTAGTTATAATAAAGTACATTTAAAATTTAAGCTTAACGGCGTAAATTATAATCAAGAGGATATAAAAGAAGTAGCATATAGCTACATTAAAGAAGGGGTGCCTTATGAACAAGCAGTCGGCAATTTTTTGATTGATTGGCTAGATTCCAAGAGTTATATAAAAGTAAAATCATCTGGAACTACAGGAAAACCAAAACTTATTAAACTAGATAAGCAGGCAATGGTTAATTCATCTATTTTCACTGGTAATTTTTTTAACCTTGCACCAGGAGATAAGGCATTACATTGTCTTCCTGCAAATTTTATTGCTGGAAAAATGATGCTTGTTCGTGCGATGATATTAGGCCTTGAAATTGACTTAATAGAACCTACGTCACATCCTGTTTTTAATTCTAAAAAGGAATATGATTTTTGTGCCATGCTGCCCATACAGTTACAAAATTGTATTGAAAAGATTAGTAATTTTAAAAATATTATTATAGGTAGTGTTAAAGCGTCAAATGAACTTATTGAAGCGATAAAAGATTATCCTACAAATATTTACGAGTCTTTTGGAATGACCGAAACAGCGACTCATATTGCCTTAAGAGCACTTAATAACTTTGATAAAGATGAAACAACTACTTCTTTAGATAAGGCTGTATTTAAAACATTACCAGATATTTTCGTTTCACAGGATGATAGAGGTTGTTTGGTTATAAAATCGCCACATCTTTCAAAACAACCGATTGTAACAAATGATATCGTTAAATTATATTCAGATACCGAATTTGAATGGTTAGGAAGGTTTGATAATGTGATTAATTCGGGCGGTGTTAAAATTTTTCCAGAAAGCGTTGAAGAAAAACTATTTAGTAAAATAAGCACAAGGTTTTTTATCGCTTCTGAAAAGGATGAAAAATTAGGAGAAAGAGTTGTTCTAATTTTAGAAAATGATTCTAATGAGTTAGATTCTTCCATTTTCGATGTTTTAGATAAATATGAAAGGCCTAAGCATATTTATGCCGTTAAAAAATTTGATATAATATCAGATAAAATTCAACGTAAAAAAATATTAAAAAAGTTAGGTCTTATCTAAACTTGAATCACTCCTAAGTTAAATGGTTTTTCAATAGGTGCGTGGTTAGCTGCTTCAATACCCATGCTAAGCCATTTGCGTGTATCTAAGGGATCAATAATAGCATCTGTCCAAATACGTGCGGCTGCATAATAGGGTGAAACCTGATTATCGTATCTATCTTTTATCTTATTAAAAAGGGCTTCTTCTTTTTCTTTAGTGATAGTTTCACCTTTTTTCTTTAAAGAGGCCGTTTCTATTTGTAATAAAACTTTAGCAGCACTATTTCCGCTCATTACGGCTAATTCAGCACTTGGCCATGCTGCAATAAGCCGAGGATCATAAGCTTTACCGCACATGGCGTAATTACCGGCTCCATAACTGTTACCAATAATGATAGTAAATTTTGGAACTACACTATTACTGACAGCATTAACCATTTTTGCACCATCTTTTATAATACCACCATGTTCGCTTTTACTTCCAACCATAAAACCAGTAACATCTTGTAAAAAAACTAACGGAATTTTTTTCTGATTACAATTCGCAATAAATCGGGTCGCCTTATCAGCACTATCATTATAAATAACACCTCCAAATTGCATTTCACCTTGTTTTGTTTTAACTAATTTACGCTGGTTAGCTACAATACCTACTGCCCAACCATCTATTCTGGCATAACATGTAATGATGGTTTTTCCATAGCCAGCTTTGTATTCTTCAAATTCAGAATTATCAACTAGGCGTTTTATAATGTCATGCATATCATATTGATCTGCACGAGACTTTGGCAATAATCCATAAATATCTTCCTGATTTTCTTTAGGTTTTGAAGGTTCAATACGGTTAAATCCTGCCTTATCATAATCACCAATTTTATCAATAATATTTTTTATGGTATCTAAGGCATCTTTATCATCTTTGGCTTTATAATCTGTAACACCTGATATTTCGCAGTGTGTAGTTGCGCCTCCTAAAGTTTCATTGTCAATACTTTCTCCAATTGCTGCTTTTACCAAGTAGCTTCCTGCTAAAAATATACTCCCGGTTTTGTCAACTATCAAAGCTTCATCACTCATAATCGGCAAATAAGCTCCACCAGCAACACAACTACCCATAACAGCGCTTATTTGAGTAATTCCCATACTACTCATAATGGCATTATTTCTAAAAATGCGCCCAAAATGTTCTTTATCTGGAAATATTTCATCCTGTAAAGGCAAGTAAACACCAGCACTATCAACTAAATATATTATTGGTAGTTTGTTTTCAATAGCTATTTCTTGAGCTCTTAAATTTTTCTTAGCTGTAATAGGGAACCAAGCACCCGCCTTTACTGTGGCATCATTAGCAACAACAAGACATTGCTTCCCTTTTATATAACCAATTTTTACTACTACGCCACCAGAAGGACACCCACCATGTTCTTGATACATATCTTCACCTGCAAAAGCAGCTATTTCAATTGATTTTGATCCTGAATCTAACAAATAATTAATGCGCTCATGAGCTGTCATTTTACCTTTTGAACGGTGTTTTTCAATTCTTGATTTACCACCACCAAGGTGTACTTGACCAAGTCTTTTGTTAAGTTCAGATAGTAAAAGTTTATTGTGATCTTCGTTCTTATTGAAGTTTATATCCATTAGTATTTAGTTTGTTGCTAATGTACAAAAGATTCAAAAAAAGTTTTAAACTATGTTAATTAAATATTAAAAAATATACCATGGATATATATTCCTTGGAATATAAAATATATTTTAATAAATTTGTTCAAAATTAAATAATAGCTATGAAAAAGATTATTGCATTCGCTGGAACATCGAGTAAAGCATCCATAAACAAACAATTAGTTGAATACACTGGGAGTCTGCTGGAAAAAGCACATGTTTCTATATTAGATTTAAATGATTTTGAATTACCCTTGTTTAGCGTAGATGTAGAAAAAGAAAATGGAATTCCAGATACAGCTCAAATATTTTTAGCCAAAATAAAATCTGCTGATGGTTTAATTATTTCATTGGCCGAGCATAATGGAGCGTATTCTGCAGTGTTTAAAAATATTTTTGATTGGATATCAAGAATTGAAAGTAAGATTTTTTATGGAAAACCTATGCTGTTAATGGCAACATCTACAGGAGGCAGAGGAGGATCCTCTGTTTTAGCAATTGCTAAAGATCGGTTTCCACGCCATGACGCCAACATTATTGAAGTTTTTTCACTACCATCTTTTGGAAATAATTTTTCTGAAGGTAAGATTGTCGATAACGAATTGAATTCGCAATTAAAAAATTCGGTTAAGAAATTTGAACAAAGTCTATAATTATGGGTGATTTTTCAAAAGATATTAATTCAAACTTTCCAAATAATAGGATTAAAGCATTATTAAATATTTTATATACTGCGAGTTGGATAACGAATCATCAAAACGAATTTTTTAAAACTTTCGGAATATCCCCACAACAATATAATATTTTAAGAATTTTAAATGGTGCTGATAAACCATTAAATGTTCAGGTGATTAAAGATAGAATGATAGAACGTGCACCAAATGCCACAAGACTGATGGATAAGTTATGTACTAAGCAATATATAGAACGGTTGCCATGCGAACATGACAGACGTGTTGTTAAAATTGCCATAACTGATAAGGGTAAAACTCTTTTAAAAACAATTCCTATTAGCTTTAATAATGATTTATTAAAAAATATAAATGAATCAGAAGCCGAACAATTAAGTGCATTATTAGATAAAATGAGATAATTGAAAATAATTAATAAAATGAAAATAATTTATCATAAAGCAGAAAGCAGAGGATTTGCAAATCACGGCTGGTTACAGGCTAATCATTCGTTTAGTTTTGCCAATTTTCATAATCCGGATAAAGTTCATTTTGGTGCTTTACGGGTATTAAATGATGATATAATTGCCCCAAAAATGGGATTTGGAACACATCCTCATGATAATATGGAGATTATAACTATTCCATTAAAGGGTGTTTTAAAACATAAAGATAATATGTCTGATGAGTGGATTCCTGTATTACCAGGTGAAGTACAGGTAATGTCAGCTGGGACAGGTGTGCAACATTCAGAAATTAATGGTTCTGTAGATGAACATTTAAGTTTGTTTCAAATTTGGATTTTTCCAGACAAACAAAATGTCAAACCACG
Source organism: Flavobacteriales bacterium (assembly GCA_024641135.1). GTDB lineage: Bacteria > Bacteroidota > Bacteroidia > Flavobacteriales > Flavobacteriaceae > Yeosuana. Next base: position 5,969 of record JAHEDS010000012.1, on the reverse strand, counting down.
ATATGATCAAAAAAAGTTTGATAAAAATGAGCGTAAAGGAAAACTTCAAACTCTAGTGACCTCAATTGATGAAGCTCATGATAGTAGTTTAAAAATTCATCAAAATGCTGTTATTTCCAGAATTGATTTAGATAAAAATAAAACTTTTGTTTACAAATTAAAAAGCATAAACCATGGTGTTTACGTCATGACAGTTAATGGTAAAGTCTTTATAGAAAATCAAGTATTGGAAAGTAGAGATGCTTTAGGAATTTATGAAACAGATTTATTTGAAATCAAAACAGAGGTAGAGACAAGTTTATTATTCATTGAAGTCCCAATGAAATTTTAAATAAATATTTTTAATCTTATAATTAAGCATCCTTGAAAGGATGCTTTTTTATTAAAAAATACGATATTTGTGTTTCAATTTGCGCAAAGGATGTAAAACTATATTCTTAATTTTTTTTAATTATGGAAAAAAGTTTAATGTCTACTCTTGTTTCTCAACAAGGATGCGTCTTAACAAACTAAAGAATTTAATTATGGCAATGAATAAAAATACAGTATTGGCGTGGGCTACAAGCCTCATGGTTATTATGGGAATAATCTTAATTTTAATGGGAGCTTATAGATATAATGATGTTGCAGGTTGGGGATTTGCTACCGTTGGATTTGGTTTTTTTGCGATTGCATGGGTGTTTAATGCTTTAAAAGGTAGAGTATAATGAGCGACGATAAGAAAGTTATCTTCTCGATGACTGGTTTAACAAAAACATTTCAAGGAGCCAATACACCCGTTTTAAAAAATATTTATTTAAGCTTTTTTTACGGAGCTAAAATTGGAATTTTAGGTTTAAATGGTTCAGGAAAATCTACATTGCTAAAAATTATAGCAGGCGTAGAAAAAAATTTCCAAGGTGATGTTACGTTTTTACAGGATTATTCGGTTGGGTATTTAGAGCAAGACCCAAAGCTAGATGATAGTAAAACGGTTATCGAAATTGTTAAAGAAGGAGCAGCTGAAACCGTTGCCATACTTGACGAATATAATAAGATAAATGACATGTTTGGTCTGGAAGAAGTGTATTCTGACCCAGATAAGATGGATAAATTAATGAATCGTCAAGCTGAACTTCAGGATAAAATTGATGCTTCTAACGCTTGGGAACTAGATACGAAGTTAGAAATAGCTATGGATGCATTAAGGACTCCAGATGGTGATAAAAAGATTAGTGTGTTGTCTGGTGGTGAACGTAGAAGGGTCGCTTTATGTAGATTATTATTACAGGAACCGGATGTATTATTGCTTGATGAACCAACAAACCATTTAGATGCCGAATCGGTACATTGGCTAGAACATCATTTAGCACAATATAAAGGAACTGTAATAGCTGTAACGCATGATAGGTATTTTTTAGATAACGTAGCTGGATGGATTTTAGAGTTGGATAGAGGAGAAGGTATTCCTTGGAAAGGAAATTATTCCTCTTGGTTAGATCAAAAATCTAAACGAATGGCACAAGAAAGTAAAGTGGCTTCCAAACGTCAGAAAACTTTAGAGCGTGAATTGGAATGGGTACGACAAGGAGCTAAAGGACGTCAAACCAAACAAAAAGCCCGTTTGAATAATTATGATAAGTTATTGAGTCAAGATCAAAAACAACTTGACGAAAAACTTGAAATATATATCCCGAATGGCCCTAGATTAGGAACTAATGTAATTGAAGCCATAGGAGTAAGTAAAGGTTATGACGATAAACTTTTGTATGAAAGTTTAAATTTTAAATTACCACAAGCTGGAATTGTTGGCGTTATTGGTCCTAATGGTGCTGGTAAAACGACTATCTTCAGAATGATAATGGGAGAGGAAACACCTGATAAAGGCGAGTTTAAGGTTGGTGAAACTGCTAAAATTGCTTACGTAGATCAAAGTCATTCTAATATAGATCCAGAGAAAACAATCTGGCAAAATTTTAGTGACGAACAAGAACTTATTTTAATGGGAGGAAGAGAAGTTAACTCTAGAGCCTATTTAAGTCGTTTTAATTTTTCAGGTGGTGAACAAAATAAGAAAGTTAAATTATTATCTGGAGGTGAGCGTAACCGTCTGCATTTAGCAATGACATTAAAAGAAGAAGGTAATGTTTTATTATTAGATGAGCCAACTAACGACCTTGATGTAAATACGTTGCGTGCTCTTGAAGAAGGTTTGGAAAACTTTGCAGGTTGTGCCGTGGTGATTAGTCATGACAGATGGTTTTTAGACAGAATATGCACCCATATTTTAGCTTTTGAAGGGGACTCTCAAGTCTATTTCTTTGAAGGAAGCTTTAGTGAATATGAAGAAAATAAAAAGAAACGATTGGGTGGTGATTTAATGCCAAAACGAATTAAGTATAAAAAGTTAGTACGATAATTTAATAGGGACGATCACTGAAAAGTGGTCGTTTTTTATTTGTAAAGATGACAGAACTCTAATTTAAAATTGAAAAGTTTAACGATTTCAAAACATTTCATGCTTTTAGTTATTTCCACCGTACATGTGCCCATCGGTAAAATCTTTGTACTCTTCCTTTTGTTTTGCTAATTCTTCGCTAATTTTATCTAGTCGGTCATTTTCCTTTTTAAGTTTAAATGATTTTCTTACCCCTAAAATTAAGAGAATTGAAAAAAAGATTACAACAACTATTAAAACAGTTACAATGTCACTTTGTTCAATAACGGCAAATCTTGATAAAAAGTTAATGGTTTGTTTTATTAGCATTATTTGAGCAATTTGGGTTAAAAGCGTTTCAAATATAATATTTTTTATTTATTAATAATTGGCTTGTTCTATTTAATACAGAATTACTTACAATAATTTATTTTGAAATTCCATATTTATTTAATTTTATAAATTCGATTAATCAATTAAATATAGAATCATCTTATGTCAAAAAAAAGAGTAAAAAACATAAATTCAGAGTTACTTTCTAAACAGTATTATATACTAAATAAGGTAACTTTTGATTATTTAATGTCTAATGGTGAATGGATAACACAAGTAAGGGAATGTTATGATAGAGGAGATGGCGCAGGCATCTTGCTTTACAATAAGAAGAAGCAAACCGTAATTTTAACTAGACAGTTTAGAATGCCTACGTTTTTGAACGGAAATAAAGAGGGGTTTTTAGTTGAGATTTGTGCAGGTTTGTTAGATAAAGATAATCCGGAAGCTTGTATTATTCGAGAAGCGGAAGAAGAAGTTGGTTATAAATTGAAAAGTGTAAAGAAAATTTATGAAGCATATTCATCACCTGGTGTCATGACCGAGAAAATGCATTTTTTTATTGGAGAATATACTACAAATATGAAAGTAAATGAAGGAGGCGGATTGGAATGTGAACATGAAGATATTGAAGTATTAGAATTACCTTTTAAAGATGCTATAAATATGCTAAATAATGGTGAAATTCATGATACTAGAACCATTGTTTTATTACAATATGCTCTTATCCATAAGTTGTTATAGTTTTTTAAAACAGTAACTCCATTTTAATATTACAACGTTTATAAGGACAATTTTCTTCAACTGGAATTTCAATAAACCCATATTTTTTATAAATATAGATGGCATTTTCAAGCTTTCTGCTTGAATATAGAATCAAGGAATTTAAACCGTTGCTTTTTGAATAATTTAAACAATGCTGCATAAGTTTCTGGCCAATCTTAAAGCCTCTGTGTTTTGGAGATACAGCCATTTTTGTTAACTCAAAAACGGAATTTACTTGAGTTGGCATTAAAGCTACTGTTCCAATAATTTGGTCGTCTAATTCGGCTAAAAAGATATGGCCACCTTTATCAGTTATATATTTTGAAGGATTACTTAATACTTCTTCATCATAGGGTTCCACATAAAAAAAGGTTTTAAGCCATTCAATATTTAATTCATAAAAAGATTGAGAGTATTTAGGTTCGTAATTAAGAATATTAATTTCCATTGGCTTTTATAAAATCAGTTATTAGGTAAGTAATTAATTTTCCAATTTGTTTTTCGTTTTCAGAGTTGGCAATAGCTTCGCAGATATGTAAATAACAAGCATTGTCATTTTTAGCAAAAAAATCAACAAATGATCGTGTTTTATTCACACTAAAACCGCTGGGAGTCATTGCACTACTTGAAATATTTTCAATAGCGTCACAATCAATTTCAATTCCAAAAGGTTTATCCGAAACATGATCTAAGGCTCGTTGTAATTCATGTTTATATTTTAATTCTTTTCTTATTTCAAGAGACTCAAACGTATTGTATTGAATTGATTTTATTTTTTTAAAAGACTTAAAAATACTGTCTGAAGTATAATTCTCATGTATTCCAAAAACAAAATAGTTTTTCAGAAATCCTTCTGCATAGGCATATGAAAAACCATTTCCGCTATGCCTTCCTTCTTCTGGTCTAAAATCGGTATGGGCATCAAAGTTTATAACATTTATAGGAAATCCGTGAGCTAAAGCACTTCCTTTAATATTCCCATAAGCATTGTTATGTCCGCCACCAATTATAATTGGTTTTTTTCCAGCCGAAACAATTTGTTCAATAAGATGGGTAACATATGCATCAATTTTTTTTACAATTTTTCTAGCTTTTATAATGTCTTTTTTCTTTGATTGATCTAGAGTAGAAACTTTTAACATTTCCGAAGAAAAATCTAAATGTCCTAATATTAAAACTTTATCAGCATTTGTAAATTGGTTATTCTGAATATTTATTAAATATTTTATTACCGCCTTCCATGTATTGTAAGTACCTGGTAAACCGCTATTTGCAAACACTCCCACATCTTCAGGTAAACCAATTATGACATGTGTGACGTCCAAATTTTTAAGTTCTTCGTATATGTTAGAAATGGAAGCTAAAACGGTTACATGTTCTCCAAATTTGGATTCACCTGTGCGCTTGTTTAGTAAGTTATTTAGTTCAGAATTATTAAATAAAACTAGTTTTTCCATTGAATAATTAAATTTTAAGAATATTTAAAAATACAGTTTTTATTTATTCAAAACATTAAAATGACAACTATAAAATTTAGAAAACATTTAACTATTAAAACAAATTAAAATCAAGTAATTATGGAAAACAACAGTAGCAGTAGTATGGGATTAAAAGTGGCATTAGGTATTGCATTAGTCCTTTTTTTAGGTACGGCTTTTTATTCACTTAACCTTTATAACGAAAGTAATAAAACTAAAAAAGACCTTACTGAGCAAAAACAATTAGTAATGAATGATTTAAACGCAATGGCAAAACAATATGATGCTGCTATTAGTGAAAATACTGTTGCTAAACAAGATTTAATGGAAGCTAGAGAACGTATTCAAGGTCTTATAGATTCTTTAAAAATTTCTGAAACAAATGTAAAAAGTTTATGGAGATACAAACAAAAATACACTTCACTTCAAAAAGAAATGGATTTATTGTTAGCTGAAAATGAGTCATTAAAGGCTCAAAATTCATACTTATCTACCTCTTTAGATAGTACAAAAGTAAGATTAGAAGAAAGAACAATGTTTACTGATTCTTTATTGATTCAAAATAATGCATTAGCAGAAGTAATGGAAAATGCCGCAGTTTTATCTGCTGTTGGATTAAAAGCTTTAGGCGTTATTGAAAGAACTTCAGGAAAATTAGTTCCTACAGAAAGAGCTAGTCGTGCCGATAAAATTAGTGTTTGTTTTACAGTTGCTAAAAACAAATTAGTTCAGGCAGGAGATCAAGAACTTTATATTCAAGTTATCGACCCAAAAAACAATACGTTAGGTGCAAATGAGCAAGTAACTTTTGGAAGTCAAACATTAAATTATAGTATGATTAGTAAATTTAATTACGAAAACACTAGTTTAAATGTATGTGAATTTTTAGCTCCTGGAAATTCAAAGAATTTTGAAAAAGGACGTTATGTGGTAAATGTGTTCAATGAAAAGGATTTAGTTGCCAATTCAGAGTTTAC
>JAHEDS010000148.1 GCA_024641135.1 Flavobacteriales bacterium | reverse complement strand
ACTTGTATTGCTATTAATCTGTTCTTAGGGAAGAACAAATTGTTCGGAAACTCTGCATTGTAATGATGCAGAGTTTTTTTTGAATATTCAATTTTGGTAATGGTTTACGTTACGAATTTTTAGGCAAATAAATATAGTATCTCGCAGAACATATATTAATAAGTCCACCAGGAATTAAATTTATTAGTGATTTATTTTTTTGTTGCTTTCACAACCACAAAAGACCCTTCACCATAACCAGGTTTTGGTAACTGAACTTCTCTAATAGTGTCCAGATTACCAAATAATGTTTGATTGAAAATTAAATTTTTAAACCCTGTTTCTTCAATAATTTGCTTGATTCGCTTAATGGAATAAAACCGGGCATTATTAAAAAATGTACTGCGGTCACGTCGTTCTTTGTATTCGTTTGCAATAGGCTGATCATTATCTAAAAAACCGATTATAATCGATCCCTTAGGCTTGAGTACCCTATGTGCTTCCTCGATAGCCAATTTTACGTTATCTAAATGACAAATTGTAACTAATAAAACAAAATCAAACTGTAAATCTCTATAAGGCAGGTATTCTGCAACACCTTGCAGGACCTCGATCTTTCTGTTTATTGCTTTCTTCGCCATTTCAAGAGAGGGTTCTATACCTTCCTTAATCCCTAATGGTTTTGCAAAACGTCCTGTTCCAATACCAACTTCGATGCCTCTAATATTTTCGGGTAATGTTAAAAACTGTTCTTTTAAGGCTTCAATTTCAGACTCGTATACTTCTGGATATTTTTTATACCAAGCTTCATACTGTTCTACGTATTCATCAAATATTTCTGTGTTTAACATGATTAATTAGTTATAATTTGTAATTCAAAATGTTTTGTTTTAATAATGATAATAATCAATTGAAAGATTTAATATAGAATACACAAAATAGTATATTCATAGAAATATAAAACTTTCATTTAAACTCAAATTAATCTTTCAACTAACTGTAATTATTCCATAATTCCAAAACAAACTTTAGTGTTAACTCTATATTCCTTAATTAAGTTATTGCTAACTGTTACTTGCATTTCCTTCACATAAACAGATTTAATATCTTTTACTGATTTTGATGCCTCTTTTATTACATTATTAACAGCATCTTCAAAACTTACTGTTGAGTTTCCTAATATTTCAATGACTTTTAATACTGACATAATTTTCAAATTTTAATTAATAATGTCTAATGTAATTTTTAATTAATCTAAACGAAATGACCCCAGTCAATTCATACAAATCATTTCTCTTTTTTTAATTAACTTAAAGCTGAGGTTAACTAAATTACAATTCATCAGTAGCTAGTCCGGTTAACAAGACTAACATGTTCTTAACAATAATAAGGATGTTTATTTAGGGGCGCAGTATTTGTTTAATCGTTAAAATAAGTAAAGGCTTTATTTTGTATCTTTAAATAGACTTAAGGGAAAAATTCATAAATAGGCGTTATGATTAATAGAAAAAACATTAGCCGCTTTATTCTTTTCATCATCGTACTCATGCTGTGGCAATGTAAAGGAAAAGAGGAAGAAGATTTTCGGATGATTACCTTTCAAGGATCAGAAGTTCAAAGATTTTCAGACTCTTATACGCATTTTTCTGCATTAGACAGCCTTGGTTATAGCAGCCTTTTAATACGCAATGGCGAGTGGGTTTCGTCCGATGAATTTTATTTCACTATTCGTAGGGATTTGCCAGACACTCTGCGTTTCCGCCAATCTGATTCATTGATGTACATCAATGGGGAATTAGCCGGGATTTCTATCTCCAAGGATAGTCCATCACTATCTTTTTTCCACCAACTTTTAGAAGAAGATATTTCTCATCTTCGAACTATTCAAATTAAGACCCCAATTCTGGAATCCATTAGGCCCTATTTGAAAAAAATTGCACGTTTAAATCCCACGGTTGATATCGGTTATTTTTCTGAAATAGACTCAGTAGCCCTCTTAAACAGAGATTTGCTTTGGCTTTCTCAATATTTTCAACCAAGGGCGTTAATACTTGCAAATGAAACAGATTCTATTTCTTTATCTAGTCTTGCAAAATTCCCTTCATTAGAAACTATTTTGACTAGTCTTCCAATAAATGGGGATGGTTATTTACCTCACCTTCCTAATTTGAAAGAGATAAATCTTATTAATGAGCAAGATGGTTCTTCCATAGGCTCTGGGTTTTTTAGAGAAAACCCAGATTTGGAGAGTTTAACAATTATTGATTACGAAAAAACAAATATAGATTGGACTTCTTTAGATAAGTTAAAAAATCTTCGGAATCTTTATATTGAGTCAGACAGCATCGTCATAAATGATATATATGAGCAACATCCCGACCTTAAGTCTCTGCATTTAGGCTTGAATATGGATATGGTTTCGATTTCAAATATCTTTAAGAAAAACACTCTTAAATGGCTTTCTGTTTATACGGCTGATAATCTCTTAATGGAGGAAAAATCCAAGTTGTTGCAGGATTCTTTTCCTGAATTGGAATATCTTGAATTTAAAAATAGAGATAGTCTATTGGATTACCGCAATTTCAAAAATATTAAAAAGTTAAAATACCTTGTTGTTCAGAGTGAAGTGGGTTTGGATTCAACACTTTATAATTTGGATCATCTTCGCTACCTGTCTCTTCCTGATAAATTTTTAAAGGATTCTATTAATCACGTCAAATTACAGAAGGCATTGCCAAACACTATTATTGTTCCTAATTCTGGAGCTTGCATGGGTTCAGGTTGGTTGTTGCTTATAATTCCATTGGTAGGTCTTTGGTTTTATTTTTTAAAACCCGAAAAGGCCAGTAATCTATGATTGAAAAATCTAAAAGAGTCCCTTATAAATCGCTGGCTCTTACTATAGCTTTATGGGTTTTTTCTTTGCTGATTCATTTTGATTTCCCATTAAAAACAATTGCTATATTTGCTTTGGTAATGGCAAGTTTCTGGATGAATTCTATCTATAGAAACGTTCCTGGTTCTGTTTTTTCACCTTCTTTATGGGGTTTTAAGAAGTCTCTTAACTGGATTTTGGTTGCAATCATTTTATCATTAATACTCTCCATTTATTCGCGAATTGAAGATGGCTTACCGGCAGTGCCATCAAAAATAGGTGTATTTGTAATTATTGCTGTCTTCATCGGTTTTGTTGAGGAAGTAGTATTTAGAGGATTTGTACAGGGAGGGGCACAGCAATGGAACCAAAAAGGGGCCATCGTTTTAGCGTCAGTTTCCCATGCAGGCTATAAAGCCTTACTGTTTGTTTTTCCATTACAGCACATTAACAATAGCAATTTCGAATTATTTGGATATACATTTTTGGCTGGACTCGTTTTGGGCTATTCACGTTATATCACAGGATCCTTATGGCCTGCGATTTTGGCACATTGTATTTTTGATTTTTGGTTATATATGGAGCTGTCTACAGGTCCTTGGTGGGTGTGGTGAAATTATTTTTATTGAGTACTCTAAACAATATATAGAATAGAAGTAATCATTATACACTTCCATTTATAATTATTCAAATCTGTTTTTTCTCAGGTCTGAAATATAAAGCAATTTCAAATAAGACATAAAAAAAACGGTTTAGAGTGAACTAAACCGTTTTTTTTGAGTGATTTTAAACTTGTAGCGAGAGCGGGGCACGATCCCGCGACCTCCGGGTTATGAACTCATAAAATACATTTATTATGACGTATTTACTGGGGCTCACGAGCTATATATTTATTAAAC
>JAHEDS010000147.1 GCA_024641135.1 Flavobacteriales bacterium | reverse complement strand
TGTGTAATGATTTCATTTTTAACTTTTATAGAAGCTATTGAATTGAAACAGATATATGAAAAACTGTTATCGTTTGCATGGTAATCACTACTCTCCAATAATATACTATTTGGATATCTGTCCCTTACTTTAAGATAAATACTTACTGGTGTAATGGTGTCGGCCAGAATTTTTTTGTGATGTGTATGTAAATTAAATGGTTTCATTTTTAATATTAAAAAAGGCTTGTCGTGAATGACAAGCCTTGATATTTTATGTTTTAAACATACTATAGGATTAGTTCACGAATAATGAGTTTCGAGAATTCCACCACCAAGTATGATTTAAATTTGTGTTCATGTTTATTAATTGGTTCAAATATAGAAATGAAAATTAAGTAATCAAATTTTTTGTATTAAAAATTAAAAAAGATTCCTGCAATTGCAGGAATCTTCAAACTAACTAACTACAGCTAATCTTTTCGTTGGATTAGAACGAAAGACTAACATTTAAATCAAAATCATCATAGATAGCTTTATCCTGTAAATCATTGAAAAAGCTAGGTGATCCATATCTTACATCAAATTTGCTCCTGTCTATTTTTAAAGCAGCTGATGCAGAATTACCATTAACATTCATATCAAAAGTAATAGAATTGGTAATGTTTTTTATGGTTAAATTACCAGTTACAGAATAATTTGTTCCTTTATTCTCAACTTTTGTTATGATAAATTTAGCTGTTGGGTGTTTTTCTACCCCAAAAAAATCGTCAGATTTTAAATGCCCTTCTAGCTTTCCTTTCATTCCGCCATCTAAATCAGTATTTGTTATTGAGGTCATATCAATTATAAAATTCCCGCCAACTAATTTATTATTATCAAAAGATAATACACCTTCTTTTAAATTTATGGTCCCTTCATGTTGACCAGTAACTTTGTAGCCTTTCCAAGTAACTGTACTTTGTTTTAGATCAATATTTTTCTCTGAAATGGTAGTAAATGCTAAAGTTGAAATTGCTAATACTATTACTAATCCGGTTTTTAATTTGTTTTTCATTTTCATTGTTTATTTGTTAATATTTGGTTTAAAATTATGCTCTTAATTTGGTTAATAATACATTGAGATTTTCGAGTTCTTCTTCAGTTAAATTTGAAGTCAATGTATCTTCAGTTTTATTGATTATAGGATCAATTTCCTTTAATAAATTCAATCCATTTTCTGTTATAAAGATGTCTACTTTCCTTCTGTTTTTTTTGCAAATAAAACGTTCAACCAAACCCTTTAAAATGAGTTTATCAACTAATCGCGTTGTATTACTCATTTTATTAATCATACGTTCCTGAATATCCTGAAGATTGGTTGGTTCACCATTTTTACCTCTTAAAATTCGCAACACGTTAAACTGTTCAATAGAAATATCATAAGGCTTTAAAACCGTTAAAATTTCGTCTTTCATCCAGATGCTTGAATAAGAAATATTTAAAACTGTTTTTTTACTTAACGGTAATTTTACTGTGGTTTTTAATATTTCTTCTAACTCTTTCATATACAATAATTGTATATACAAATATATACATAATAATTGTTATTGATGAAATTATTGAATTAATTTTTTGTTAAAGTTTTAATTACCTTTACGATGATTTTTAACTTTAGGCTATGAAATATGTATTTATAATCGTTTTGTTTTCAGTGTTTTCATGTAAAAATGAAAAGAAAGATTCACCATTAGCATTAGCCGATACTGGAATTATTTCATCACAGATTACACAATTAGAAGTTTATGACTTTAATAAGTTAGAACCTTATTTAAACAAAAAAGATGATAAAACCTATGTTATTAATTTTTGGGCAACTTGGTGTGCACCGTGTGTAAAAGAGTTGCCTTATTATGAAAAACTAAATGCAGCTTATTCTAAACAAAACGTTGAAGTTATTTTGGTAAGCTTGGATTTTCCAAGGCAATATGATAGTAAATTAAAGCCGTTCATCAGCAAAAAAAATATTAAGTCGAAAGTTATTGCTCTAAATGATGTTGATTCCAATCGTTGGATTCCATTGGTAAATGAAGAATGGACAGGTGCAATCCCTGCAACTTTGATATATAATAAAGATAAACGACAATTTTATGAGCAATCCTTTGAATACGAAGCATTGGAAACTCAATTAAAACAATTTTTAAAATAAATGATTATGAAAACACTTAAGACCCTTTTAACTTTAATAGCTATATTTTCTCTTACTTCATTTACAAGCATAAATGGAGATAAAGGTTACGAAATAGGAGATATTGCTACAGATTTTAAACTTCAAAATGTAGACGGAAAAATAATTTCTTTATCTGACTATAAAGATGCAAAAGGTTTTATTGTCATATTTACATGTAATACATGTCCGTATGCCAAGGCCTATGAAGATCGAATTATAAAGCTTGATAAAAAATATGCGGATAAAGGTTATCCTGTAATTGCCATAATGCCCAATAATCCAAATGTTCAACCTGGTGACAATATGGATGCCATGAAATCCAACGCAAAGAAAAAAGGATTTACATTTCCTTATTTAATGGATGAAGGACAAAAAATATACCCTCAGTATGGAGCTACAAAAACACCTCATATTTATGTTTTACAAAAAACAAAAAAAGGAAATGAGGTCAAATATATTGGTGCCATAGATGATAATTTTCAAGATGAAAATGCTGTAAATACTAGGTATGTTGAAAATGCAGTTGATGCTCTTTTGACAGGCAAAGAAATTAAAGATACTAAAACAAAAGCGATAGGTTGCAGTATAAAAGTTTAAGGTAAAATACTTTATTAAAAAATCTGTAGAAAAACACTTCTGATTTTTTTTTCGTCTTATTTAACAGAAATGTTAATTTTGTTTCTTTAAAAAATAAAGAAAGTGGATTTAACACAAGAAGAATGGGCTTCTGAGCTAGAGAATGACAAAAACGCGGTTATTTTGGATGTCAGAACACAAGGAGAAGTAGAAGAAGGCATTATACCAAATGCAATTCATATAGATATTTATAAAGGCCAAGGTTTTATTTATGAGCTTGATCAGCTAGATAAAACCAAAAACTATTATGTATATTGCAGGTCAGGTAGCCGAAGCAGACAAGCATGTTCTATTATGAATAAGTTAGGATTTGAAAATGCTTATAATCTCATGGGAGGAATAATACAATGGGATGGTGAAATATCATCAATTTAATTAAATTATATCTTATGAAAAAGTTGGCAATTGTTTTAAGTGTTGTGTTTTTTATTTCTACTCTTAGTTGTAAAAAAGTAGAGAATGAAGTTACAAAAGTTACAATTGAAGAAATGCAAACCATTATGAAATCTGAAGATGTTCAACTTATTGATGTGCGTACTCCAGAGGAATATCAGGAAGGTTACATTTTAAATGCTCAGAATATCGATTATAACTCACCTACTTTTGAAGAAGATATCACCAAATTAGATAAATCTAAACCTGTACTGCTTTATTGTAAATCAGGTAACAGAAGCGGAAAAAGCAGTAAAATATTTTTTGAAGCAGGTTTTAAAACCATTTATGATTTAGAAGGCGGTATTACCGAATGGATAGATAAAGGTCTGGAAGTTAAAGTTGAATAGACAAAACTATTTTGTTTTAATTATAAGCCAATGTTTTGTATTTAATATTGGCTCTTTTTTTGCAGTGAATTAGTAAAACTTTAAATGAACTCATGAAAATTGTATTCGGGATACTTGTATTGTTCTTCTTCTCAAAAGAATGTAATCAACA
>JAHEDS010000072.1 GCA_024641135.1 Flavobacteriales bacterium | reverse complement strand
CAAACCATTACCACCTTGCCTGGAGCCAGTTTCTTTGATTCTGCTATGAGTTTTTCAATGATTAGAGGCAAACATGTGGATTTGACTATTTTAGGAGCTATGGAAGTAGCAGAAAATGGTGATATAGCCAATTGGAAGATTCCCGGTTATATGGTTAAGGGAATGGGTGGCGCCATGGACTTAGTGGCTAGTGCAGAAAATATTATTGTAGCCATGATGCATACTAATAAAGCCGGAGAATCAAAACTTCTTAAAAAGTGTTCGTTGCCGTTAACGGGTGTGGGCTGTGTAAAAAAAATAGTTACTAATTTGGCGGTTCTTGAAGTGACCGATAAAGGCTTTAAATTGTTAGAGCGAGCCCCGGGGATTTCTGTGGAAGAGATTGTAAAAGCAACAGAAGGTACTTTAATTGTTGAAGGAAATATTCCCGAGATGAATATTTAAAAAGTAGGTAAAATCTTTAAAAAGTTAAATTTTTTTACACTTCATCGATTATTATAGATTTTAGTCAGATATTTTTAAAAACTTTTCTATTTTTATAGTCCCCAAATTAACCAAACCAAATAATAAATTTACCCAAATCTACCATAAACTTAACCATTATGAATTTTGCAACAAATCTACCTGAACAACCTACATTTCATGAGAGTAAATTCAAAGAAACAATGCGTGAGAATTTACGATTTATCAAAAGTTTATTGTATTTAACTAAAAAAATATTCATGCTATAATCCTTTTGGAATGGCGTCAATTAGTTTTTTAGTATAGACAGTTTTGGGCGATGAATAGATTATATCTGCATCGCCCAATTCTTCTATTTTACCCTTATTCATTACTAACAATTGGTCACTCATATATTTTACTACAGCCAAATCATGTGAAATAAAAATATAAGTAAATCCAAAAGATTCCTTAAGAGAATTCAGTAGGTTTAATACTTGGGCTTGAACCGAAATATCTAAGGCAGAAACGGACTCATCACACACTATTAATTTTGGCTGTAAAGCAATGGTTCTTGCAATTCCGATACGTTGTCTTTGACCTCCCGAAAACTCATGAGGATAGCGATTAAAATACGTTTCTGATAGTCCTACTTTATTTAAAATATCTATGGTTTTTTCCTTTCGTTCTTCATCAGAAGAATATAATTTATGAACCTTCATAGGCTCCATAATGGCGGCACCAATAGGTATTCTGGGATTCAATGAAGAATATGGATCTTGAAAAATGATTTGAATCTCTTTACGAAGTTTTTTTATTTCAGCATTAGGGAGTTTGGTAATATCAGTGCCCTTATATAAAATTTGACCAGAAGTTGCTTTATCTAACTGAAGAATGGTGTTGCCTAATGTTGATTTCCCGCACCCAGATTCACCAACCAACCCTAAAGTTTCACCTTCGTAAAGTTTAAAACTAACTTGATCAACGGCTTTAAAGGTATGTGGTTTGGTAAACCAACCTGATTTTGAAAAATAGGTTTTATCTACATTAATAACTTCTAACAAGGGAGGATTACCATATAATTTTTTATGCCTTAAAAGGCGTTCTTCAGGGGTAATTATTTCTTGTTTAGTGGTGTTGTTTAAGTAATCTTTAATAGTAGGAAGTAGTTTTAAGCGGGTGTTTAACGAGGGCCGTGAATTGATAAGTGCCTTTGTATAATTATGTTGCGGATTTTTAAATATATCACTTACAAATCCTTGTTCAACAATTTCACCTTGATACATTACTAAAACTCTATCCGCAATTTCTGAAATTAAAGATAAATCGTGGGTGATGAAAAGAACACTCATTTTTGTCTGGACTTGCAGTTCTTTTAATAATTTAATGATGTCTTTTTGAACCGTTACATCTAGAGCTGTGGTAGGTTCATCAGCAATTAAAATGTCTGGCTGGCAACTAATAGCCATCGCAATCATAACCCGTTGTTTTTGTCCGCCAGAAATTTCATGTGGATACGCTTGATAGATCCTTTCAACTTCTGGGAGTTTAACTTTTTCAAAAAGTGACAAGGTTGTTTCTTTTGCCTGTTGTTTTGATAACTTAGTATGTTGTAATAAAATTTCCTGAACCTGGTGTCCACACCTCATTGAAGGATTTAAAGAACTCATAGGTTCTTGAAAAATCATTGCTATCTTTTGCCCACGAATGGTTTGAAAGGGTTTAGAGGTTAGTTTGGTTAAATCAAAGTCTTTATAAAAAATACCCCCTGAAGTTATTTTTGATATTTTTTTTGGAAGTAATCCTAAAATGGCTAATGAAGACACAGACTTGCCTGAACCAGATTCACCAACAATTCCTAATATTTCATTCTCATTTAAATGATAAGAAATCTGATGAATCACTTCATTTTCACCAAATGAAATGGATAGGTTTTTAACAGATAATATAGGTTCAGGAGTCATTTATACACTTATAATTTCCTCTGGGATTAATAGCTCATCTCCCCGTAATCTTAAAAAGATTTGAGCAACAGCAATAGTGTCCTTTTCGCAATAAGTAATAATACGGTCTATTTCTTTTTCAACGTAATAAACGCGGTATACTTCACTACCATCAATATCGTCTTTTGGAGACGGGATCCCCAGGACATTGGTTAATAATTTTAAGGAGGTATAGGTTTTATAATCTCCAAATTTCCAGAGTTCTAAAGTGTCTAAATGTGGCACTTCCCAGGGTTTTTTGCCAAATAAGTTTAATTTATAGGGCAGTTCAATATTGTGTATTATCATACGTCGTGCAATATATGGAAAGTCGAATTCTTTACCATTATGAGCACAAAGTAAATGTTTTGTTTCGCTAAAATGAGCTATTAAAAGATTTTTAAAGTCTTTTAGAATTTTTGTTTCTTCCCCATAAAAAGAGGTTACCCTAAAGTTTCGAATGTCCCCTTTAATTATAAAATACCCAACAGAAATACATACTATTTTCCCAAATTCTGCCCAAATACCCGCACGTTCATAAAATGTTTCAGCAGTTTCGTCTTCTTTTCTTTGGTATTGAGATTTATGTTCCCAAAGGGCTTGTTTAGTTTCATCTAATTCCGAAAAATATTGAACTTCTGGAACCGTCTCAATATCTAGAAATAAGATGTTTTCTAAATTAAGTTTTGAAATCATTTATTTAAAAGTTTTAAAAATTGTTTTCCAAAAACACCTGAGACGCCTGCTGCTAATCCGCCAATAATACCCGTAATTACAAGTAAAAGCGTTACATTTCCATTGAGAGGGAGTAACAAAGCTATTTTTTTAGCTAATATAAAATCGTTGCTACTACTTAAATAAAAGGCTTGTATTATCCATAATGTTGCAATTGATATAAATGGAATTAAAAATACGTTGCTTTTTTTAAGAGACACAAATATTGAAGCTAAAAAAGCAGCAATCATTAGCGACCACCAAGGCAAAAACATTGATAATATTATAGCTAAAATAATGGTTGTAATAAAATTTATAATATTCCTTTTCATTAGTTTGGTGTTAAAGTTTGAGTTGAAATGACTCCAATATTATCTTCCGAATTTTGTAAGAACAATAAATTTATATAGTCACCAGCAGCCCATTTATCAATAAAATTATCATAATACTTACTGCCTGGATTTCCAGATTGACCACCAGGATAAATACCTAAAGCTTTTGGTGGATAGCTCATTTCTACAATCATACGCCAGGACGGACCATGATTTTTAGCGGCCGCATTAACTGTATTTCTGTCGCCTCCAATAGGGATGTCAAACCTTGAAAATGCTGGTAAGGCTTGCAATAAGTGTCCCACATAAGTGCCTTTATATTTACTCCAGTTATAATCACCATGTTTTGTTTTCCACTCAGATAATTCCTTTACGGTTTCTTTAAAAGTGATTAAAAACAAATCGTAGGAAGTTTCTTTTTTAGGTGTATCAACAATATCCATAAAAGGATCCTTTGGATTGTTTTTAAGTAAATAAATGGTTTGGTACACAAAAGGCTTAACTAAAGCAACCTTTTCATTAGCGTACTCATCCCAAGTTAAGGAATACAATTTATTCCACCATAAATCCCAAACACTAGGGGCCTTGGAATTAATATCACTATAATAATTCCATGATTTTATTTCATTAAAAAATTCTTTTTCTTCTGAATTAAGACCAGAAGAATCCATGTTAGCAATCATAAAAGGCAACAATTCAGAAGCTTTTAAATTGTAATTATTGTTCTGTAAATTTTTAAAATCTTGGATAGTAACTTTCTCTTTCGATCTAAAGAAATCATTAATAACCCTATTTCGATAAGTTTCATAACCATCATTAAATACATAAAACGGATATGAAATATCTACAGGGTGTTGATTGGCAGAACTTACAAAACCTCTTTCAGGATTTTTAGTATGTGCATTATATTCTTGAGGAATAAAGCTTTGCCATTCATCTTCTGGATTACTGCCATCTAACAAAAATTTTCCTTGCCCTTTCCATTTATTTGGGAATAGACCTTGAATCCATAGCGCTATATCGCCTTCGGTTGAAGCAAAAACAAAGTTTTGTGCAGGAGCGACCCAATGTTTAAGAGCTTTGAGATAATCGTCGTAGTTTTTAGCTGAATTTAAATCTAATAAAGTACGTTGATTATTGCCTCCTATATGTCCGGCCCATTTCATAGCATAGCCTTCCTTTTCCCCATTTCCATTGAAATTTTTATCATAAGTCACGGGGCCGTAATGTGTGTAAATAACAGAATCTAAATAGGATTTTTTACCTTTTATTTTTATTTCTTCAATTCTAACAGCCGCCTCTTTCCAAGTGTCATTATATTTATATTGTGTTCTGTTTTTATCTTTAAACTCAATTTTATACCAATCCTTTACATCTCTGGTTGCGTTAGTTTCTCCCCAAGCAATATGATTATTAAAACCAGAAATAACACCTAATGCACCTGGTAATGTTGCTCCAAAAGCATTATGTTTAGGTGTAGCAAGTTGCATAACAAACCAAATAGAAGGGAGGTTAAGCCCTAAATGTGGGTCGTTCGCTAAAATAGGGTTGCCAGAATACGATTTACTACCAGAAACAGCCCAGTTATTACTACCATTATCAGGGTCTGGTTTTTGAATGGTTTCTGAAATTGAATCAAGAATTTTATGGCTATTAGGCGAATCGGTTATTTTAGTATCTATACTGCTCCAGGTGGTATCTTTTGGAATTACCGGGTCATTCACATCATAAAAATCGGGATATAAAATATTGAAGCGTTCTTCTCCTAAAAGACGTAATGCATTTGTGTATTCTAAATCTGAATCTCTACCACATAAATCATCGGTCATATACATTAAAAGCAATGCAGTTTTAGTAGTGGTCCAAAGTTCTGGGGCATAATCCAGTAACTTATATTCTATGGGAAGTTGATTAGGATTTAAATGACTAATATAGCTATTAACCCCGTCTCTGTAAGCTTCTAAAAAAGCAACCATTTCCGTGTCTTCCTGCATTTTTTTTAAAGCATTTTCAGCACCAAAGCCCATGCCTTTTCGACGTTGTGTCCGATCGAAATTTAAGCCCTTTTCTCCTATAATTTCTGAAAGACGACCAGCTGAAGCAAATGTTTGAAATTCCATTTGCCATAACCTGTGTTTTGCTGTAATATAGCCTTGTGCTTTATATAAATCAATATCGTTTTCTGCAAATATGTGAGGAATAAGTTGTTCGTCATAATGAATAACAACAGGGTTCATTAAGCCATCAATAGTTAGACTGCCCATTGTTATTTCATCATGTTCGTTTTGCCAAATACCTTGCGATGGACTTAGAAATTTACCTAAAGGAGGCAATGGGCCAATTTTTGTATTGAAAGAATAAAAGACGACTGTTACAAGTACGAAAGATGCGATTAACTTGATATATTTCATAAATGAATTTTTATTTGAAATAAGATATCTTTAAGATTCAGGCACTAATTTTTTAACATATTGTAAGCTTCATCAATATAAGTGTAAATGTCTTCTGTAAAAGGATCAACTCTTCCTTCTTCTTTCCCACTAAGATTACCAAGGCGCACAATAATGAGATTATCACTAGGCTCTACTATTACATATTGCCCTAAATGACCGCGCATCATAAAAAAGTTTTTCCCATTGCGTTTTAAGAGCCACCATCCATAACCATATTCTGGACTTTCTTCAAAACGAGGGGTTACCGACTTTGATACAAATGTTGAGTCTATTACTTGATTTCCATTCCATTTGCCATGGTCTTTATATAGTTTTCCAAAACGAGCAAAATCTTTAGCGTTGCTGGCAATACAACAAAACGCTTTTACTAAATCATGGTCTTTACTATCCACTTGCCATAAAGTTGAATTTTCACAGCCCAAAGGAGCCCAAAAACTTTCGGTTAAATAATCATAGAGTTTTTTTTCTGTTGCTTTTTCAATAACCATAGCTAAAAGCTCGGTATCCCCACTTGCGTATTTGTATTTTTGTCCAGGCTCATCTACCACTTTTAAACCTAGAATTACGCTTGATAAATCATCATCGAAATAGGCACGTGTTGTAATCGAAAATGGCGAATAATAGGCTTCATCCCAATTAGTACCTGAACTCATTGATGATAAATCGCCAACGGTCATTTTAGCTGCTAGTCCTTGACTAAACTCAGGAAAGAAATCCCCAACCGGTTGATCAAGTCCTTTAATAAAACCTTGTTCTATGGCTTTTCCCATAAGTCCTGAAACATAACTTTTTGCCATTGAAAAGGAATTGGATTTTGAATTTTCATTAAATCCATCATAATAATTTTCAAACCAAATACTGTCGTTTTTAATAATCACATAAGCCACAGTCTCCAATTTCTCATTAAGTTTCTTTAAGTTTTCAGTCTCATTAACGGAATTATAATTTTTGTGATTTGGCCAGAGTTGAGGTTCTCCTTTTTCTATAGTTTTATTATCAAATTCTTTATAATCTTCTAAATAGGCCGTTGTATGACCTTTTAAGTAAATAGTACGTACCGCTTTAATTAAATAATCTGTATTAGTTAAATAAAGAATGGCTATTGTTAAACCAACTAGTAATAATATCCATTTAAAGGTTTTCTTAATGAATTTCATAAAATAGAATTTAAGTAAACTAAATATAATAAATTAAAACAAAGAAACTTGTTTATAGGGGCTTTCATGTTCCAGCAACCATTGTTTTCTGTGTAATCCGCCGGCATATCCTGTTAAACTACCATCGCTACCTATGACTCTGTGACATGGAATAATTATCCATATAGGGTTTTTACCATTGGCATTTGCTACGGCACGAATGGCTTTAACATCCCCAAATATTTTAGATAAATCTAAATATGAAATAGTTTTTCCGTAAGGAATTTGTTGAAGTAACTGCCACACTTTTATCTGAAAATCGGTGCCTTCAGGATTCAGTTTTAAATCGAAATTTTGACGTGTTCCGTCAAAATATTCTTTAAGTTGAATAACACAATCTTCCAGGGCTAAAGGGATAATATCTGTGATTTTTTCTTCAGAATTGAGAACTATAACAGAAGCTATACCGTCGTCATCACCAACTATTTTAGTATAACCCAAAGGCGATTGAATGATGCAAGTTTCCATTAGTCTTTATCAGTTTCAAATAAACCTAAATGTTTCGCTCTTGTTTCCCAACTTTTTCGAGCAAGAAGTTGTAGATCTTCTACATTATCACTTTCATCCATAATCTCTAAACCAAGAAGAGTTTCAATAACATCTTCTTGAGTAACCAATCCACTTACAGTTCCGTATTCATCAACAACCAGTGCTATATGGTTTTTACTTTCAATTAGTTTTTCAAACAAATCTGGAATTGGAATATTTCTTTTTACAATAATGATATTACGTTTAATATCAGAAAGTTTTTTGTGACCATTATCAAAAGCCATTTCCTTAAAAACATCATCTTTAAGAACTAGGCCTGTAATGTTATCTTGGTTATCTGTATATAATGGTATTCTAGAAAATCGAATATTATGGTTTTCATTAAAAAACTCTGAAATTGTAACATTATCATTTTCAATTTTCATAACAGTTCTAGGGGTCATAATATCTTTTGCTGCAATGTTTTTGAAGGTTAACAGGTTTTTGATTACTTTACTTTCAGATTCGTGAAAAACACCTTCTTCATGAGCCATTTCTGTCATTGCCAAAAACCCTTCTCTGCTTAAAACACTAACATGTCCTTTACCCCCAATAATCTTGGTGGTAAGTTGTAAAAGCCATAAAATACCTGTCCATTTTAAAGGAAAAATTAAAACTTTAAGAGCTGCAGAAGTAAATCCAGAAAGTTGTTGCCAGTAGGTCGCTCCAATAGTTTTAGGGATAATTTCAGAAGCTACTAAGATCAATATGGTCATGATTGAAGATACAATTCCAACCAGGACATCTTCAGTAAAATTAACACCTAAAATAGAATGAGAAGCATCGCCATAAAGTTCAGTATAAGCAACCTTTGCTTGTACGCCAACTAAAATCGCACCTACTGTATGCGCAATGGTATTTAAAGTAAGTATGGCAATAAGAGGCTTGTCAATATCTTTTTTAAACGCTTCGAGGGTTGATGCATATAGTTTACCTTCTTTCTTTTTTATATTGATAAAAGTTGGCGTAACACTTAACAGTACCGCTTCTAAAATTGAACATAGAAACGAAAAGAAAATAGAAACAAAAGCATAAAATATAAGTAATGACATTGTTATAAAATTGATTGCGTACTAATTTACGAAATCAATTTGACAACATCTTTAGCAAAATAAGAAGCAATAACATCTGCTCCAGCTCTTTTAATAGCTGTTACTTGCTCCATCATTACAGCATCGTGGTTTAACCAGCCTTTTTCGGAAGCAGCCTTAATCATAGCATATTCTCCTGATACCTGATAAACGGCTACAGGAACATCGACAGCATCTTTTACTTCTCTCACAATATCAAGATAACAAAGACCTGGTTTTACCATGACAATATCGGCGCCTTCGTCAATATCCATTTCGGTTTCTCTAATGGCTTCAATTCTATTGCCATAATCCATTTGATAGGTTTTTTTATCTTTAGGAACGTCAATCATATCCACAGGAGCAGAATCTAATGCATCACGGAAAGGACCGTAAAAAGCTGAGGCATATTTTGCTGAATAACTCATAATACCGGTATTTATAAACCCTTCGTCTTCTAGAGCCTCACGAATTGTTAAAATTCTACCGTCCATCATATCACTAGGTGCCACAAAATTGGCTCCGGCTTTTGCATGAGATATACTCATTTCTGCTAATACATCTGCTGTATCATCATTAAGAATCATCCCGTTTTTAACAATACCATCATGGCCATAAGCAGAATAAGGATCCAGAGCTACATCGGTCATAACCAACATATCTGGGCACACATTTTTAACTGTTTTAATAGCGCGTTGCATCAATCCATTTGGATTAAGGGCTTCGGTTCCTTTATTGTCTTTTAAATTGTCTGGCACTTTTACAAAAAGCAACACCGATTTCAATCCAAGTTTCCAAAGTTCCTTAACTTCTCCTTCTAAAAGATCAAGACTAAACCTGTAATAATTTGGCATGGAAGCAATTTCTTCTTTAACGCCTTTCCCTTCTACTACAAACAAAGGAACTAAAAAATCATTTGGGGTAATGATAGTTTCTCTAACTAATGAGCGAATGGATTCATTGGCTCTTAAACGTCTATTTCTTCTTAATGGATACATGGTTCTATATTTAAAAGGTTAAAAATACAAAGTATAAAGTTCATAAAACCTTACTTATATCATATTTACAGCCAATTTTTAGGATGTTTTAATACCTTAATTAATTTTTCTTCATTACTGCCCGATTCTGGATGATGATCATAAACCCACTGAACATGAGGTGGTAGGCTCATAAGAATGCTTTCAATGCGGCCATTGGTTTTTAAACCAAAAAGAGTTCCTTTATCATGTACTAAATTAAATTCTACATAACGACCTCTTCTTATTTCTTGCCAATTACGTTGTTCTTCTGAATATTTTAAAGCTTTTCTTTTTTCAACAATAGGCACATAACATTCAAGAAAACTATTTCCGACTTCTGTTACAAAATTGTACCAGTTTTCCATAGACATGGTTTTTGTTTCTTTACAATAATCAAAAAATAAGCCACCAATACCTCGAGCTTCATTTCTATGACTGTTCCAGAAATACTCATCGCATTTTGATTTATATTGTTCGTAAAAGTCTGCATTATGTTTATCGCAGGCCGTTTTACAAACTTGGTGGAAGTGAATCGCATCTTCTTCAAACAAATAATATGGCGTTAAATCTTGTCCTCCACCAAACCAACTATCTATAATCTGTCCCTTTTCATCATACATTTCAAAATAGCGCCAGTTAGCATGCACAGTTGGTACCATTGGGTTTTTAGGGTGTAACACTAAGCTCAATCCACAGGCAAAAAAATCAACATCCCCAACGTTAAAATAAGTCTGCATGGATTTTGGTAATTTCCCGTGAACCCCCGAAATATTTACACCTCCTTTTTCAAAAACGCTTCCATTTTCAATTACTCTTGTTCTGCCCCCTCCGCCTTCAGGTCGCTTCCAAATATCTTCTTTGAAAGTTGCTAGCCCATCAATGGCTTCTAATTTGGAGGTAATGGTATCTTGTAAATTTTGTATGTATTGGTAAAATTTATCTTTCATAAGTTAGCTCATATAATTCCATATCTAATGGCTGTTGTCCCTCAGGAGTAAATTCGTTTTTTAATGTTTTTTGCCAAATAAAATTATTGTTTTTAGCTACTTTTATACTCGCAGAATTGTTTTTATGTGAAATAATCTGAAGCTTTTTAAGGTTTAATTTTTGAAAAGCAAATAAGGAGGTTGCTTTTATAGCTTCACTCATATAGCCTTTACCTTCAAAATTTTTACCTATACAATAGGCAAACTCCCCTTTTTTATTTTTCCAATCAATAGCCTTTAAAATGACTAGGCCAGCTAAGTTTTTTGAAGCTTTATCTTTAACTGTAAAGGTGTATTCACATTTAGACTTCATCGCTTCATGTCGTTTAACAATATAAAACTTTGTACTTTCCAAGGTTCTGTTTTCAGAAAGTGTTTTTGGCAGGTAGCGTTTAAAGCGTTCGGTGTTAGAAACCAATAACTTATTAAGATTAATGGCGTCATCAATCTTTAAGGGTTCAATGAATAAAGTGTCTGAAATGTAATTCATTCAATAATAAATTCAAATAAATTCGGACATTAAAAACTATAAAAAGACTAAGCTATTTTAATAAAAGTAGTTTGTCTTAAACCTTATATTCTTTTACAGCGTCTATAAATGCTTTAGCATTTTCTAATGGGATATTTGGTAAAATTCCGTGTCCTAAGTTTACTATGTATTTGTCTTTTCCGAACTCATTAATCATTTGATGCACCATCTTTTTAATTTCTGACGGAGGGGATAACAATCTTGCTGGATCAAAATTACCCTGAAGTGTTATGTTTCCACCTGTTAAATAACGTGCATTTTTAGGAGAACATGTCCAGTCAATTCCTAAGGCTGAAGCATTAGATTTTGCCATATCACCAAGAGCAAACCAACATCCTTTTCCAAAAGCAATTACTGGAGCATCATCTTTTAATGCTTCAATAATTTGATTAATATATTGCCAAGAAAACTCTTGATAGTCAACTGGAGACAACATGCCTCCCCAAGAATCAAAAATTTGAACAGCATTGACTCCAGCCTCTACTTTCGCTTTTAAATAAGCAATCGTAGTATCTGTTATTTTTTGCAATAATTGATGTGCGGCAACTGGATTTGTAAAACAAAATTCTTTTGCCTTGTCATATGTTTTGCTTCCTTGTCCTTGTACTACGTAACATAAAATGGTCCATGGTGAACCAGCAAAACCAATTAATGGCACTTCATTATTTAACAATTCTTTAGTTGCTTTAATGGCCTGCATAACATAATCTAATTCTACATGGACATCGGGCACTACCACATTATCAACGCCTTTTTGATCTCGAACAGGATTAGGTAAATATGGGCCAAAGTTTGGTTTCATTTCCACTTCAATATTCATAGCCTGCGGAATAACCAAAATATCACTAAATAAAATAGCGGCATCCATTCCATATCTGCGGATTGGTTGTACGGTAATTTCACTAGCCAGCTCAGGAGTCCTACAGCGCGTAAAGAAATCATATTTATCGCGTAGAGCTATAAATTCTGGTAAATATCTTCCTGCCTGACGCATCATCCAAACGGGTGGGCGGTCAACAGATTCTCCTTTTAAAGCTCTTAAAAATAAATCGTTTTTTATCATAGTACTTTTTGTTCCTTAATTAAACTCTTTTTTTGTAAAACATTAGTCTGCTTGCGCGTAATGTTCGTTTACTAATTCAATGACACTTTCAACAGTTGGTATTTTTGCAATACGCACATCTTTAAAGTGTTTTTTAGCTTCTTCTGCTGTCGTTTCACCAATACAAAAAGCTATTTTTTTTGGTTTATTTTGTAAAACATAACTTTGAACAGTTGATGGACTATAAAACATAATACTTTCTGTACTTTCATCAACTTTAAGCGAAGAATAAACCGTATTATAGGCTTCTACTTCATTAATAGTAATATTGTTGTCTGTTAAAATTTTAGGTAAATCGTCCAAGCGTATATCACTGCAAAAATAAGTTATTTCAGTCCCTTCCATAAAATCCACCAAATATTCTGCTAACTTCTTAGCACTGTTTTCTGAATGGGTTACTTTTCCAATTTTTTGTTCAATTAATTGTTTGGTTCTTCTTCCAACACAATAAATATTTTTAAATTGTAATTCTTCAGGAGAAAAATTGGTTACAAGGGACTCAACAGCATTTTTACTTGTGATAATAACGTTTTTTAAGTTTGATTTTAAAATTGTTTTCGGAATTCGATTAAAACTAATTTTGATAAAATCTGAACTGTTTACTGAAATCTTAGTGTTTAATAAATGGCGTTGACCTTCAGTTAAATTTTTTGTTGAGTAAACAGTTGTTTTCTTTTCAGAACGCAACAACTCATCCATTAATCGTTTTCCGCCCCGATCAATTATAAATTCTGCACAAAACTTTGCTAGGTTATGATGAGAACCTAATTTTTCAACACGGCTTACCTCTATTTTTTTAGAACCATCCTTGCTTAATAAAACACCTTTAAAAGTTACTTCTTCGTTTTTTATTTGAGCGATAGCTCCAATTGGGGCAGTACATCCACCTTCTAAACGATTTAAAAATTCGCGTTCAATGCTGGTACAAATCTCTGTTTCTTCATGATTTAATTGAGCACATGCTTCAACTGCAAATTCATTTTCCTTTAAGGCAGTGATCATAACAGCTCCTTGTGCAGGTGCAGGAATCATCCAGTCTAAATTAATAGCTTCTTCTGGCCTTAAACCAATTCTTCCCAATCCGGCAGCGGCAAAAATAGCGGCATTCCAATCTTCATTGTCCTTTAATTTTTGCATTCGGGAATTCATATTCCCTCTTAAATCAACAATAGTATGTGTTGGATATCTGTTAAGCCATTGTGCGCGTCTGCGTAAACTACCTGTTGCAATAACGGCTTCTTTTTGAGCTAAAAATTCTTCGTTATTTTTAAAAACCAAGGTGTCGTTAATATTTCCTCTTTTAATTACAGCTGCTTGAATGATGCCTTTTGGTAATATAGTAGGCACATCTTTAAGGGAATGAACTGCAATATCAATATCATGATTTAACATGGCAATATCCAGCGTTCTTGTGAAAATACCTGTAATACCTAGCTCATATAAAGGTTTGTCCAA
>JAHEDS010000071.1 GCA_024641135.1 Flavobacteriales bacterium | reverse complement strand
AAAACTGATGATTTTTAATTAATTTTGCAAACTAATATTAAAAAACGAGCATTACTTTATTGATATGGCAAGATTTGAGCTTAGATTACCGAAAATGGGAGAAAGTGTTGCAGAGGCAACTATTACCTCATGGTTAAAAGAAGTTGGAGATACTATTGAATTAGATGAAGCGGTATTGGAAATAGCGACTGATAAAGTTGATAGTGAGGTGCCAAGTGAAGTTGATGGCGTATTAGTCGAAAAATATTTTAATGTTGATGATGTGGTTCAGGTTGGTCAGGTAGTGGCTATTATTGAGACTGAAGATGAGGAATCTGAAGTTTTTACCCCTGTAAAAGAAGAAAGTGTGGAAGAATCTATAGCTCAAGTTGAAAAATCGGTTCAATCAGCACAAGAAACAGTCGTATCTATTTCATCAAATGAAGATCGTTTTTATTCGCCATTAGTTAAGAACATAGCAAAAGAAGAAGGTATTTCTCAGTCCGAATTAGATTCTATTAAAGGTACTGGCAAAGATGGCAGAGTAACCAAAGATGATATTTTAGGTTATATTGAAAACAAAGGTGTTACTAAAACCTCAGATACTTCTGTTGCTCAATCAATTCAAAAAGAAGCTGTACAACCAGCAGCTCAGGTTGTTCAAGCGCCAAAATCTGAAAAGGTACCAGTCGTTTCAAGTGGGGATGATGAAATTATTGAGATGACAAGGATGGGTAAAATTATTGCTCATCATATGGTTGAATCAGTTCAGACTTCTGCGCATGTTCAAAGTTTTATTGAAGCCGATGTTACTAAAATATGGAATTGGAGAAATAAAGTAAAGGATGCTTTTTCAAAACGTGAAGGAGAAAATTTAACGTTCACACCAATTTTCATGGAAGCCATTGCCAAAGCACTTCGGGATTTTCCAATGATGAATATTTCTGTTCAAGGCGATACCATAATAAAAAAGAAACACATCAATCTAGGAATGGCAGCGGCCTTAGGTGACGGTAATTTAATTGTTCCTGTTATCAAGGATGCGGACCAATTAAATTTGGTTGGTATGACTAAAAAAGTAAATGACTTGGCAAATAGAGCCCGTTTAAACCAGTTAAAGCCAGATGATATTCAAGGAGGCACTTATACTGTAACCAATGTTGGAACTTTTGGAAGTATTATGGGAACACCAATTATTAACCAACCTCAAGTAGGAATTTTAGCTCTTGGCGCTATTAGAAAAGTACCTGCAGTTATTGAAACCTCTGAAGGTGATTTTATAGGTATCAGATATAAAATGTTCTTATCACATTCTTATGATCACCGTGTGGTTAATGGTGCATTGGGAGGTCAATTTGTAAAAGCTGTAAAAGATTATTTAGAGGCTTGGGATAGTAATAGAGAGATTTAAAAAACAAAATAAACTATATTCAAAAACCTAACCTTAAAACGGTTAGGTTTTCTATTTTTGTAATACAAGTTTTCAAAAATTAAAAGTAATTATTTAATGAATCTTAATCTAACCAAACCCATTTGTTTTTTTGATCTTGAAACGACGGGTGTTAATATTTCTAAAGATCGAATTGTAGAAATTTCAATTTTAAAAATTTTTCCTAATGGAAAAGAAGAAAGCAAAACTTGGTTAGTCAATCCAGAAATGCCTATTCCAAAGGAAGTTATAGCAATTCATGGAATTAAAGATGAAGATGTAGCTGATAAGCCAATATTTAAAGAATTGGCAAAAGAAATTTATAATATGATTAAAGATTCAGATTTAGGCGGATTTAATTCCAATAAATTTGATATTCCGTTGTTAGCAGAAGAAATGTTACGTGCTGAGGTTGATTTTGATATGAAAAACCGCGTGGCTGTTGATGTGCAAACTATTTTTCATAAAATGGAGCAACGTACTTTAAGTGCTGCCTATAAGTTTTATTGTAATGAAGAATTAGAAGGCGCTCATGGAGCAGAAGCCGATACCAGAGCTACTTTTGAAGTGCTAAAGGCTCAAATTGCCAAGTATGATGAAATTGAAAATGACACTAAGTTTTTGGCTGAATTTAGCTCAAGAAAGCAATTTGCAGATTTTGCAGGGTTCATTGCCTATAATAAAAAAGGGCAAGAATGTTTTTCTTTCGGAAAGCACAAAGGGAAATTGGTTACAGAAGTTTTAGAAAGTGAACCGGGTTATTTCGGCTGGTTATTAAATGCCGATTTCCCATTGTACACTAAAAAGGTGTTAACAGCAATTAAATTGAGAAATTTCAATAATAAATTAGAATAATTTTTTAGAATTCAAAAGAATGAAACTTATTTGCATAGGAAGAAATTATACAGAGCATATTAAAGAACTGGCAAATGAAAAACCAACAGATCCTGTAATTTTTTTAAAACCAGACACGGCAATTTTAATTAAAAAACAACCATTTTTTATTCCAGACTTTTCGAATGATGTGCATCATGAAGTAGAAATTTTGGTAAAAATCAACAAGGTTGGAAAATATATTGATAAAAAATTTGCTCATAAATATTATGACGAGATTGGATTAGGAATTGATTTTACCGCGCGTGATTTACAAAGTAAATTAAAAGAAAAAGGATTGCCATGGGAAAAAGCTAAGGCTTTTGACGGGGCTGCTGTTATTGGCGAATGGATTAATGTTTCTGAGATAAGAGATGTTAATAATATCAATTTCTCATTACAAAAAAATGATGAGTTAGTTCAAAAAGGGAATACTAGCCATATGCTTTGGAAAATTGATGAAATAATTGAATATGTGTCAAAATATTTTACTTTAAAGATTGGAGATATTATCTTTACCGGAACTCCTGCAGGAGTTAGCAAAGTAAATGCAAATGATAAACTTATAGGATTTATAGAAAACACTCAGATGTTTTCAATAACAGTGAAGTAAATGGAACAGTATTACAAATTACACCGAGTAAAGGAATTAGCAGATAATGATGATGATTTCATTGCTGCTTTAGCACAGGCATTTTTAGAAGAAGTTCCTGAAGATGCGGAAAGACTTAAAATAGCAGTCGCAGAAAATGATTATCATAACGCGTATCAAGCAGCTCATAAAATGAAACCAACTATTGACTTGTTTGAGCTAGGGGTTCTTGACACCCTTATTGAAGTGCAGGACTGGGGCAAATTTCAAAAGACTGAAATAGACGTTTCTGAACAATTGGCAGTTGTTTTAAATGCAGTTGACTTGGCTGTAAATGAAATGAAGTCAGATTTTAATTTATAATGTTAGCGGAAATAATCACTATTGGTGATGAACTTCTTATTGGACAAGTTATTGATACCAACTCAGCATTTATTGCAAAAGAGCTAAATAAAATAGGGGTATCAGTCTATCAAATTACTTCTGTTCAAGATGATAAAAATCACATCCTGACAGCATTTAAAGATGCCGAAAGTCGTGTTGATATTATCATTATTACTGGTGGATTAGGACCCACAAAAGACGATATTACTAAAAAGACTATTGCAGAATATTTTGATGATGCTTTGGTGTTAGATAAATCTGTGTTGGAGAATATTGAAAATATTTGGAAACAACAGGTTAGACAAACTTTACTTCAAGTTAATAAAGATCAGGCTTTAGTGCCATCAAAAGCTAAAGTGCTTATGAACCCTAATGGCACTGCCCCTGGAATGTGGTTAGAAAAAGGGGATAAGGTCTTCGTATCACTTCCCGGTGTACCTTATGAAATGAAAGCGCTGATACATAGTGAGGTGTTACCAAAACTGACAAATAAGTATCATTTACCTTTCATTTTGCATAAAACCTTATTAGTTTATGGGTTAGGAGAAAGTAATTTGGCCGATAAAATTGAAACTTGGGAAGATGCATTACCCAATTTCATTAAACTAGCCTATTTGCCAGATTTAGGAAGAGTAAGACTAAGGTTATCAGCAAAAGGGTTCGATAAACAAAATGTAAAAGAGGAGGTTCAAAAGCAAATTGATACGCTTTTACCATTAATTGAAGATAATTTTGTTGGTTATGAAGATGAAGAGGGAGCAGTTGAATTGATAATCGCAAATCAATTAACAGCCATTGGTAAAACATTAGCAGTGGCCGAAAGTTGTACAGGGGGAAAAATTGCAGAACGATTTACAAGTCATGCTGGGGCATCTAATTATTTTAAAGGAAGCATTGTAAGTTATGCGACAGATTCAAAAATTAAAATATTAGGAGTTCCAAAAGGTGTAATCGAGCAGAATTCTGTAGTAAGTTCTCAAGTTGCAGAGTCGATGGCCGAGAAAGTGAGAATTTTATTTCAATCAGATTTTGCGATTGCAACAACAGGTAATGCAGGACCTACAAAGGGAGATTCGGATGCAGAGGTTGGGATCGTATTTATTGCTATAGCTACAAAAAATGGTGTTTATTCAGAAAAATTTATGATGGGAAATCAGCGTTCCAAAGTGATAAATAAGGCAGTAAATAAGGCCTTTGAAATGCTCTTAAAAGAAATTTTTAAAAATTGATAAAATTTAGATTGCGATAAATTAAAGATTTTGTATATTTGCACCTCGTTTTTAAACAACAAAAATTTAAAGTTAGAAAATAATGTCAAGAGTTTGTGAACTTACTGGGAAAAAGGCAATGGTTGGTAACAACGTGTCTCACGCAATGAATAGAACTAAACGCAAATTTAATGCGAATTTAGTAAAGAAACGTTTTTACATTCCAGAGGAAGATAACTGGGTAACTTTAAAAGTTTCAACATCTGCTTTAAAAACTATTAACAAAATAGGTATTACTGCGGCTATAAAAGAAGCTAAATCAAAAGGGTTTTTAAAATAATAGCTGTATTTAATAAATAAAAGAAATGGCAAAGAAAGGTAATAGAATACAAGTAATTTTAGAATGTACCGAGCATAAAGAATCTGGACAACCAGGAACTTCTAGATACATTACAACTAAAAACAAAAAGAATACGCCTGATAGAATGGAGATTAAAAAATTTAATCCTATTTTAAAGCGTATGACAGTTCACAAAGAAATTAAATAATTAGAGATTTTCGTTTTTAGGAAAATGTCAAATAACATATAAGTCATGGCAAAGAAATCAGTAGCATCGTTACAAACAGGATCAAAAAGATTATCAAAAGCAATAAAAATGGTAAAGTCTCCAAAAACAGGAGCTTACATGTTTGTTGAGTCAATTATGGCTCCTGAATTAGTAAACGATTTCTTGAATAAGAAATAAGTATTACTTTTTACATAGTATTATAAAGCCACTTTTTTCAAAGTGGCTTTTGTTTTATATTTACATCACATGTAATGACAATTTTTCAGTATTTGATTTAAGGCAAGAATATTGTTATTACTTAAAATATTCGAAGCTAGGTCCATTGATTAGTCATTGAAACCTTTGTTTAGTATGAATACCAATCAAATTAATTGTAAATGAGCTTTTTTAAAAAGATTTTTTCATCAGAAAAAAAGGAAACCTTAGATAAGGGTTTAGAGAAATCTAAAACCACATTTTTCAATAAATTAAGTAAAGCAGTTGCTGGAAAAGCGAAAGTTGATGACGAAGTTTTAGATAATCTTGAAGAAATTCTAGTGTCTAGTGATGTGGGTGTAAATACTACTTTAAAGATTATAGAGCGCATTGAAGAAAGGGTTTCTAAAGATAAATATCTAGGTACAGAAGAGTTAAATCAAATCTTAAGAGAAGAAATAGCTGGGTTACTTTCTGAAACGAATACAGGTGAAGACTCTGAATTTATTATTCCACAAGATAAAAAACCATATGTTATTATGGTGGTTGGTGTTAATGGGGTAGGAAAAACGACTACTATTGGTAAACTGGCTAGTCAATTTAAAAAACAAGGTTTAAAAGTAGTATTGGGTGCTGCAGATACTTTTAGAGCAGCTGCCATTGATCAGTTACAAGTTTGGGCAGATAGGGTTGATGTACCTTTAGTGAAGCAATCTATGGGAAGCGATCCAGCTTCTGTGGCTTTTGATACATTAAAAAGTGCTGTTACCCAAAATGCCGATGTGGTTATCATTGATACGGCAGGTCGATTGCATAATAAAGTGAACCTGATGAATGAGCTTACTAAGGTAAAACGAGTAATGCAAAAAGTTGTTGACAGTGCGCCACATGACGTAATGTTGGTGTTAGATGGATCTACTGGTCAAAATGCCTTTGAACAAGCCAAACAATTTACAGCAGCAACAGAAGTCACTTCATTGGCTGTTACTAAACTTGACGGTACTGCCAAAGGCGGTGTGGTTATTGGAATTTCAGATCAGTTTAAAATTCCTGTCAAATATATTGGTGTTGGTGAAGGTATTGATGATTTGCAAGTTTTTAATAAATATGAATTTGTAGATTCATTTTTTAAATAAAAAATGAGTTATAATATTTATCATAGTTTAATTATAAATACTTCAAAAAATAAAGTTTTTGATGCAGTTTCTCTTCCCGAGCATTTAAATAACTGGTGGACTTTAAAATGTTCTGGTAATCCAAGCTTAAACGAAGTATATAATTTAAATTTTACTAATACTTATAATTGGTTTGGGAAAGTATCAACTTGTGTCCTTAATAAATCATTTCATATAAAAATGACTAGTTCTGATTCAGATTGGAATCCAACTACTTTTGGATTTGAATTAGAGGAAGTTAAAAATGGAACTTTATTAAAATTCAGTCATGAAAATTGGCAAGAATTAAATCATAATTTTAAGCATTCCTCTTTCTGCTGGGCTATGCTCCTTAATGGCTTGAAAAATTACCTAGAAAAGGGAATTGTTATTCCTTTTGAAGAGAGAAACTAATTCAAAATATCTTCATTTAAATAATTGGTTTTTAGTATTTTTATAAAAAATCACTATACATGAACCGACTGATTTTATTTTTTTCACTTGCTCTTCTTTTTTCATTTAAAAACACATTATCACAAACAACATCAAACAGTTCTAAGGATTCCACTTCAATTAAGGATTTTAGGGAATTTAAGGTTTTAGATTCCAAATTTATATCCGTTTCTCAGTTATGGAATTCATTCGATAAAGAATTAGAAAATTTTACTGAACAAAAATATGAGGCCTTAAGACCTTTTATATTTGAACAAGACATTCCTACAATTCAGAAAAATGTGAATGAAGGAAAGTTGTCTTATGAAAATTTAGTTAAATTTTATCTCTACAGAATTAGAAAATTTGACCGAGAGAATAATCTTTCTCTAAACTCGGTGATCTATTTAAATCCAAATGTGATTGCCGAAGCGAAACAAAAAGACAGAGAATTATTAAACAGAAAAATTAAACCTGCAATTTTTGGAATGCCCATTTTGTTAAAGGATAATATCAATACTACAGGGATGCCAACAACTGCAGGGGCTGTTGTATTACAAAACAATAATACGGAAGATGCCTTTATAGTACAACGTTTAAAAAGGCAAGGAGCCTTAATTTTGGGTAAAACTAATTTAAGTGAATGGGCTTATTTCTTTTGTGGGGATTGCCCTAGCGGTTATAGCGCAGTTGGTGGTCAAACATTAAATCCATATGGACGCCGATCGATAGATACAGGAGGTTCAAGTTCAGGAAGTGGTGTTGCTGTGGCAACTAATTTTTGTGTAGCGGCTGTTGGAAGTGAGACCTCTGGCTCCATTTTGTCACCTTCAAGTGCTAATTCGATTGTGGGTTTAAAACCGACTATAGGATTGTTGAGTCGGGCTGGAATAGTACCAATTTCTTCAACATTAGATACACCTGGGCCTATGACTAAAAATGTTATCGATAATGTAATCATGTTAGGAGCAATGATTGGTAAAGATCCAAGTGATGCCAAATCTATTAATTCTGGAGAAAATTTGTTATCGTTTTCAGATAGTTTAAATATGAAAAGTTTAAATGGAAAGCGGTTTGGAGTTTTTAAAAGATTAATGGAAGATTCGTTATATGTTAATGCAATTCAAGATATAAAAGGTCAAGGGGCAGAAATAATTGAATTGGATGAAGAAAAACTAGATTTACCTAACTTTTTAAGGTTATTAAATTTAGATATGAAAAAAGATTTACCAACCTATTTAGTAAACCATGCTAATCAATCCGTTAATATAACATCAGTTGAAGATGTTATTGTATTTAATAATCAGGATTCAATTAACAGAGCGCCTTATGGACAAAAGTTATTTAAAGGAATTGTTGCCGATCTTGGAACTGAATTCGAATTGGAGGCTATAAAGGATACCTTAAAAACAAATGGAAGATTGTTTTTTGATATCCCCATGAAGGCAAATAATTTGGATGGTATCGTTTCAATAAATAATTATCATGCTGGATTTGCGGCAGTTGCAGAGTATCCGGCTATAACAGTGCCTATGGGATATACTTCAACAGGAAAACCACGTGGATTGACTTTTATTTCAAAACCATTATCAGAAAAAAAATTATTACAATGGGCGTATGCTTATGAGCAGGCTTCAAAAAGGAGAAAAGCTCCTAAAAATTATAATTAACAACACTTAAAAATAAAAAAATGAAGAAATTTTTTATTATTTCATTAATCTGCATGAATTATCTGTTTATGGTAGGTCAGGAGGAAGCGCATTGGTTGCGATATCCAAGTATTTCTCCAGATGGATCATTAATGGCATTCAGCTATCATGGAAATTTGTATTATGTAAATGTAGAGGGCGGAAATGCTGTGGCAATTACTACAGGCGATGCCTATGATGGCTATCCTGTATGGAGTCATGATGGAAAAACTATTGCGTTTGCTAGTGATCGCTATGGTAATTTTGATGTATTTACAATCCCTGCTAAAGGAGGGTTGGCAACTAGGTTAACATTTAACAGTGCTGATGATTTTCCTAACGACTTTAGTATTGATAATAAATTGGTGCTTTTTGGAAGTGGTAGAGATGCACCAGCATCAAGTGTTCGTTTTCCGTCTCCTAGGTTGTTCCAAATTTTATATACAATTCCTGTTCAAGGAGGAAGACCAGTTTTATTAACTGCAGCAGGCGCAGAAAATGCTAGCTATAATAATGATGGAACCCAAATAGTTTTTCAAGATAGAAAAGGATATGAAGATGATTTAAGAAAACACCATGTGTCTTCAGTAACACGTGATATCTGGGTTTTTGATATTAAAAACAATACCTATACACAAATTTCGGATTTTGAGGGAGAAGACAGAGAACCTGTTTTTAGTAATGATGGCCAAGCGGTTTATTACTTAAATGAAAAAAGTGGAACTCAAAACTTATATAAAAGAAATTTAAGTACAAAAAGTGAAGTGGCATTAACGTCATTTAAAGATTTCCCTGTGAGACACTTAAGTATTTCAAAGAGTAATAAGCTTGCTTTTACATGGAAGGGAGATATTTATACCATTTCAGATGGCGAGGAGCCAAAAAAACTAACAGTTAATGTGAGAGATGATTCTGCTTACGAAACAATAAAAAATGTGGGAATAAGTGATGTAAGCGAATTTAAAGTGAGCCCAAATGGTAAGGAAATTGCTTTTGTAAATAGAGGCGAAATTTTTGTAACAGGTACAGATGATTCCCGTACCAAAAGGATAACTA
This sequence comes from Flavobacteriales bacterium, assembly GCA_024641135.1. Classification (GTDB taxonomy): domain Bacteria; phylum Bacteroidota; class Bacteroidia; order Flavobacteriales; family Flavobacteriaceae; genus Yeosuana. Next base: position 4,255 of record JAHEDS010000071.1, on the reverse strand, counting down.
ACTCACCAGAACAAGAGCGTATGGTTAATTGGTCTCCCGATGGCAAAACATTATTGTTTTCAGGAGAAAATAATGGAAGCTGGAACTTATATAAAGCTACTTTAACCAGAGCAGAAGAAACCTATTTTTATGCAAGTACTATTGTAAAAATTGAGCCTTTAAAAAATTCACTATCAGAAGAATATCAACCTCAATATTCTCCAGATGGTAAAAAGGTAGCTTATATAAAAGACAGAAATATATTGCAAGTATTAGATTTAGATTCTAAAAAAGAAGTTACTGTATTACCCGAAGGCCATAATTATTCGTATTCCGATGGGGATTGGGATTTTGAATGGAGTCCAGACAGTAAGTGGTTATTTGTATCAGATCAAAAAGGGTATGCTTTTAGTAGAAATACAGCCTTATTAAAAGCTGATGGAACTGGAGAATTTATATATCCGGTAAATAGTGGTTTTGGGGAAGATGCTGCTACCTGGGCTTTAGAAGGTAAAATGATGGTATATGCAAGTTCTCGTGATGGGGAAAAATCGCTTGCCATTAATGGAAGTAGTGAAAGAGACATTTATGCAGTGTTTTTTGACCAAAAAGCATATGATACCTTTATTTTGAGTAAGGAAGAATATGATTTGATTAAAGAGGCTGAGAAGAAAAGTGAGACAGAGGCAGATAAGGAGGATAAGGATGAGAAAAAAGGAAAAAAGGATAAGGATGAGAAAAAAGAAAAAACGGTAGAAGACATAAAAATTAATTTAAATAATCTGGACTATCGTAAAGTAAAACTCACTATAAATAGTTCAAGTATTAGTGGTTATGTGCTAAATAAAGATGCGAGTAAATTATATTATTTATCAGAATTTGAAAAAGGATATGATGTTTGGGTGACAGAACCACGCACTAAAGAGACAAAAATTTTAGCAAAACTTGGTGGGTCTCCAAGTGGTATCCAAATTAGTGATGATGATAAAACCTTATTTTTAAGTAATAAGGGGCAACTTGTGAAAGTAGATGCTGAAAGCGGAAAAATCACAGGAATTAAAATTGATGGTGATATGCTTATGGATGCCGCTGGTGAGCGTAATTATATTTTTGAACATGCCTGGCTTCAGGTTAAAAAGAAATTTTATGATCCTAAATTACATGGTATTGATTGGCAAATGTATCATGATGAATATAGCAAGTTCTTACCTTTTATAAATAATAATTATGATTTTCAGGATTTATTAGGTGAAATACTAGGGGAGTTAAATGCATCACATACTGGAGGAAGATACTTTTATAGCGCTAAAAACAGCGATGTAACGGCCTCTTTAGGGGTGTTATTTGATGAATCGTATGTTGGACCTGGAATTAAAATAAGTGAAGTGCTTTCAGGAGGCCCATTGGATAATGCCGTTAGTAAGATTAAGAATGGTGCCATTATTTTAAAGATTAATAATGAAGAAATCAAGGCAGACGACAATTGGAATAAATATTTAAATAATATTATTGATAAAAATATATTGTTAACTGTAAAAGATGGTAATACTGTCTTTGATGAAACCATGAAACCGGTATCTATGGGAACTCAAGCAGGTCTAATGTATAAACGTTGGGTGAAAAAGATGGAGGAAAAGGTTGATAGGTTGAGCAATGGTACGTTGGGTTATGTGCATGTAAGAGGTATGAATGATGGAAGTTTTAGAGAAGTTTTTGATAATGTAATGGGTAAAAACATCGAGAAAAAGGCTCTGGTTGTTGATACAAGATTTAATGGTGGAGGATGGCTTCACGACGACTTAAATACGTTTTTAAGTGGAACGTTGTATTTGCGACTGGCACCTCAAGGAAATATGTTAAAAGGAGGTGAGTCTTTAACCCGTTGGACTAAGCCTAGTATTGTTGTTATGAGTGAATCAAATTATAGCGATGCTTATATATTTCCTTATATATATAAACAAAATGGTATAGGTAAACTTGTTGGTATGCCAGTACCTGGAACAGGAACAGCCGTTTGGTGGGAACGTCAAATAGATCCAAGTATAGTATTTGGTATACCTATGATTGCTACTATTGGAGCCGAAGGAAGACCAACAGAAAACTTACAGGTTAACCCAGATATAGAAGTGCCATTACCCTTTAATGACTTTTTAATTGGTAACGACCCTCAGATTGAAGTCGCTGTGAATGAATTGCTTAAAGAAGTTAAGGAATAAATAAAATATATTTTTTAAAAAAACGCTTCAGATTTTTATTTACCTGAAGCGTTTTTTTATTTATTCATTAGGGTGTTTATTTTACCCCATAATTCATTGTCAAAACCAGACAAGGCAAAAGTGGGATTATCTGGATTTGCAACTTCTCCAGTTCTAATAACAACCAATTTTTCGCTGGGAACAACATATATTTTTTGGTCATTTTTTCCTAAAGCGGCATACATGTCATTTGGTGCATTTGGGATTAAACTTCCATTAAATTGAAGTTGCGATTGTGGTAAATGAAAGGTCGATTTTCCATTCAACCACCATAAATACCCATAGGCTTGATTAATGGATTGTGAAGTATTTGTTGCTTCGTTTAAATAATCTTCAGAAATAATCAGATTATTATTCCATGTTCCTTTGGCGTAAATTAATAATCCAAACCGTGCCATACTGCGTGTACTGCTCCAATAAACACTTAAGCCTCCCAAATCCATCCAAGTTCCAGACATCCCTATTTTATCCCTTAATTTAGCATTAAAATAGCTTGTCCAGGTTTGATTACTGGCTTGCGAAATTACATCTTGCATTTTTACGTACACATTGTGATAAGCCCAACGAGTGCCGGCATCAGCTACATAATGAAGATTAGCAGGAGAAACATCATCACCTAATGTATCATCTAAACCAGAATTCATGGACAATAAATTTTTACAAGTAATAAGATTTTCTTTTTCAATAGGTGCACTTGTCCAACCAGCTCCTAAATAATCAGAGACTTTAGCATTAATATCCAAAAGACCTTCATCTTGTGCAATACCAGAAACGGTCGAGGTTAATGTTTTTCCGGCACTTGCCCAATACCAAGGCGATGTTGCAGTATGATCATTTAAATAACTTTCAACCACTATTTTACCATTATAAAGAATCATAAATCCTTTCGTGTTTTTGGTTTGTAAATAATCTAATAAAGGCTGAAGTTCATTTTCATTCCAGTTTAATTCTGAAAGGGATAAGGTATCCCAGGAATCAGAATTTAAAGGAGGAAAATAGAGTTGATCATCCTCAGGTTTAGGGTCAATTGGCTCGCTATTTTTTGAACAACTAAAAAGTAATGCAATGATAATAAGACTAATGTAAGTTATCGATTTCATAGATTTGAGTTTTATTTAGGACAAATAAATATAAGAAAGGTTTAATTAAGATTGTATCTTTGCGCCCTGATTTATAAAAAGTATGCGCACAAAATCATTAAAAAAGAACAGAATTAACGTTGTAACACTTGGTTGTAGTAAAAATGTTTACGATAGCGAAGTACTGATGGGACAATTAAAAGCCAGTGGAAAAGACGTAGTACATGAAGAGGAAGGTAATATTGTGGTTATTAATACCTGTGGGTTTATAAATAATGCCAAAGAAGAAAGTGTTAATACTATTTTAGAATATGTGCAGAAAAAGGAAGATGGAGAAGTTGATAAGGTGTTTGTTACCGGTTGTTTAAGTGAGCGTTATAAGCCGGATTTATTAAAGGAAATACCAAATGTTGATGAGTATTTTGGAACCACTGAATTACCAGGATTATTAAAAGCTTTAGGGGCAGATTATAAACACGAATTAATAGGTGAGCGTTTAACAACTACACCAAAAAATTATGCGTATTTAAAAATTGCTGAAGGCTGTGACAGACCTTGTAGTTTTTGTGCCATTCCTTTAATGCGTGGTAAACATAAATCAACACCCATTGAGGATTTAATTACTGAGGCGGAAAAGTTAGCCGCTAAAGGAGTAAAAGAACTCATTTTAATTGCGCAGGATTTAACTTATTACGGGTTGGATTTATATAAAAAGCGAAATCTTGCAGAGTTACTTGAAGCTTTGGTAAAAGTAGAGGGCATTGAATGGATACGTTTACATTATGCTTTTCCAACTGGATTTCCAATGGATGTTTTGGAGGTCATGAATCGAGAACCAAAAATTTGTAATTATTTAGACATTCCATTACAACATATTTCCGACAGTATACTTAAAAGCATGCGCCGTGGGACTACTAAAGAGAAAACAACTAAATTGTTGAA
>JAHEDS010000146.1 GCA_024641135.1 Flavobacteriales bacterium | reverse complement strand
GAAATTAGTGTTTTACAATACATTTGAATACCAAACTAAAGAGGATTTTATTTATTTCATTTTATTCACTATTGAACAGTTAAAACTCAACCCTGAAACAATTCTTACTAAATTGATGGGAGAGATTTCAAAAGATGACGACCTTTATAAAATTATTTATAAATATATCCGATTTGTAGAATTTATGAACCCATTCCACAACTTTAAATTCAACGAGAATCAGGAACCAAAAATCCCTAGTAGTAACTTTGTCATTCTTAACAGCTTCAATTAATGCGTATTATTTCTGGTCAATTTAAAGGAAGGCGCATAACACCTCCTAAAAAACTCCCAGTTCGTCCAACGACCGATATGGCAAAAGAAGCATTATTCAATATTTTAAATAATCAATTCTATTTTGATGAGATTTCTGTATTGGATTTATTTGCTGGAACTGGAAGCATAAGTTACGAATTTGCTTCACGAGGCACACAAAACATAACTGCTGTTGATGAAGATTTTGGGTGTATTAAATTTATTAATGAGACATCCAAAGATTTTGAGATGCCAATACAAACCATTAAAAGTGATGTATATAAATTTCTAGAAAAGTCAACTAACAAAGCAACTTTAATTTTTGCTGATCCACCTTATGCCTTTTCAGATGAACAATTTTCTAAAATTCATGAACTCATTTTTAGTAATTCTATTTTAGAAAATGATGGACTTTTAATAATTGAGCATTCTAAACATACCAATTTATCTTCGTTACAACATTTTTCTTATTCTAAAAGCTATGGAGGAAATATGTTCAGTTTTTTTTCTCATGGCTAGAATTAAAAATGAAATGATTCATTTATTTAAAAATCACTTTAAGTAAGATATTTCTTAATGTCGTTTATTTTTAGTAATTTAGATTTTCATCTTCAATAAAGCCACTATCTTACTTATTACTTAATCTAAATTTTTTTAACTAAAATTTTATCAGGCTTTTAGTTTATCGTTATGGTTTTATATTAGAATATTAACCAATTAAATACACTAAAATGAGAAAACTATTTTTATTGGGACTAACTTTAGTTCTATTAACTGCTTGCCAAAACACAACAGAACGTTACACTACTACATCTACTAATATAGATGAAGTAAAAGCTTTACTTAATGACTATGAATCTGGAAACTGGGATGCATGGTCTACGCATTATGTAGATACTGCTAAAATCTTTCATAATACTTGGAAAACCGGATCTACTCCAGCAGAAACTCAAGAAGCTTTAAAAGCTATTGTGGCTAACACTTCAAGTTATGGATTTGATAAAGGTGAAGAAAACTTGTTTTTGGAACAGACTATTGACGATGACGGAAAAACCTGGGTTAATTTTTGGGGCAATTGGAGAGGCACCTTAGCCGCCAATAGTCAAGAAATTGAGATACCGGTACATCTTTCTGTAGAAATGGTGGATGGAAAAATCGTAAGTGAATATGGTTTTTATGATGTGTCTCAAATGCAGGCAGCTCTTCAAGCTATAGAAATGGCCAATAATATGCCTGTTGAGGAAAAAGCCATGAAAGATGCTATTGACAAAGTGGTTCTTGGATGGAATACTCATGACATTTCAAACTTAAGATCATTGACAGGTGAAAAGTTTGTGAGAACTGCTAATGGAACTGTTATTGCAAACAATGTTGATGAATATGAACAATTCATGAATACCTTTGTTACTGGTTTTCCAGACTTTGCTGTAAAAGTTGACAAATATGACTCAAAAGGCAATGAAGTTTACATTTATTGGACTGTTACTGGAACAAATAATGGGGAATTTATGGGTAATGCTCCAACTGGAAAAAAAATAGTCACACACGGTTTTAGTGTTTGGAATATGAATAAAGACGGCAAGTTTACAATTGAAGATGCATTTTATGATAATCTTGACTTATATAATCAATTGGGTTTAACACCTCCAAAATCTTAATATTAACTAACCAACAAATATAAAATTATGAAAACTATCAAATCAATTTTATTATTGGCATTAATGTTATGCCTTTCATTTAGCTTTTCTTATGCACAAAAAATGTATAAGGTTCATGTTGACTATGTAAATCCTTCAAAATTACAGGATTACGAAAAAACAGCTAAAGAGTTTGCTGAAGCTTGTAAAAAGTATAATCTTCAAACAAGCTGGATCACAACAACAACAAGCGACAACAGATATATGTATGTAAGTCCAATTGAAAATTTTGCAGAATTAGATAAAAATTATTTTGCTGATATGGCAAAAGAAATGGGAGATGGTTTTGGAAAAATATTTGAAAATTTCAATAAATGCTATGATAAACATGGAGATTATATTTTAACATTAGATGAAAATTTAACTTATATGCCTGAAGGCATCACTCAAACCCCAGAAGATGAAAATTATAGGAAATTTTATTTTCTATATTATACCCCTGATAGCCAAGGAAAACTTTGGGAAGCCATGAAGGGCATCAAAGATTTATTCGCATCAAAAGGTTCTAAGGAATATTATAGGGTTTATAGAAGTGGATTTGGTATCACTGACAGTTATTACATGGTTGCAGTATCTTCAAAAGATGAGATTGATTCTGCCACTAGAGGTAAAGCCAATGATGAAGTTTTGGGAGAAGACGCAGGTGAAGCATTTGGTAAGATAATGAATGCCACTTCAAAGTATGAAGAGTTTTCTGGTAGGATGAGACCAGACCTATATTATTCTCCAAAAGAATAAATTTTATTTTTAATATAAAAAAGGATGCATATTAACCTGCATCCTTTTTTTAAAGCCAACTATAAATGAAATATTTAAAAACTATTTTACTTATAATAATAAGCATTATTGCTTTATATTATGTAATAGATCGTGCTTTCCCATATGCTAATTTTAATATCGAACAATTTGGAGATTATTATTGGCCAAATAGATGGTGGCTAGTTGGCCATTTATTGGGAGGTATGACTGCATTGCTTATTGGACCACTTCAATTTAGTACAACATTTCGTAACCGCTATTTAAAAACCCATCGAAATTTAGGAAAGGTATATATAATTGCTATAATCATTGGTTCATTATGTGCTATATACATGAGTTTTACGGTTGCTAAACAAGTAAATATCGCTTGGTGTATTGCACTTTTCTTTTTAGCAATACCTTGGCTTGTTAGTGTTTTAATGGCATATAGAATGATACGTCTAAAAAAAATAACACAACATAGAGAATGGATGATTCGTTCGTATGTGATTACTTTTGCGTTTGTACTGTTCCGTTTTATAGATGAAAGTTCTTTAGCCAAAACACTAATGCCTACTTTTGAAGAACGGGGTCCTACTGTAATTTGGATTTCATGGGCAATCCCACTTTTAATTACAGAGGTTATTTTGCAGTGGAATAAGAAAAAATAATAAACAACAAGTGCGACTTAATTAAGTCGCACTTTTGTTTATTTAAGCAAATCTATAAGCCGAATTCTGTACTCAAAGAGCCCTTATCATTTATCTTAATGTACTGTTTCCAGTACACTCTAGCTGTCTACCCTCCAACAATCGAGCGTGCAGCCCTCAAACGTTGGTATACATGACATTGCACCACATAGAGTTTACCTGATTTCACTACAGCATAACCTGTACATTCTTTCTGTTGCACTGTTCCTAGCCTCACGACTGGTGGCCGTTAGCCACTATGTTGCACTATGGTGTTCGGACTTTCCTCCCTACGATAAACATAGAGCGATAAGGCGATTTACTTAATGCAAAATTACAAAAATTGTTAATAACTCTTTCTAATTATCAAAACCATTCTTCTTAAATTAAAGTTGAATTTTTAACTTTGTTTTTATAATACATTT
>JAHEDS010000011.1:36237-46163 GCA_024641135.1 Flavobacteriales bacterium | reverse complement strand
ATACCACTCACTATATTATGATTTTCTCTTGAGTTTGAATAGGTGTTTCTTAAGTCAGGAGCTTTTGATAAATAGCCTGCATTAAAATCAAATAAATGCTTTCCTGAAAGCTTATAAGTAAATCCTGCTTTTGCACCAACTCCAGTAAAAGATAACTTCTCCCCTTTGCCAAATGAATTATCTGAGTAAGCCTCATTTTTATATAGCCCTTCTCTTTGATATTGTGTACTTGAGAAAGTGGCCGATGCATAAAAATCAATTTTATTGTATTTAAACTGACCTTGCACGAATCCTGAAACAACATCAGAATACAAATTATAGTTATATCTGAATTTTTCTCCTTCTCCAACAATCCTGTTTGGATTTAATTCATCAAATTGATAACCATCGAATGAATCGACATTTAAATAACCGTTGCCCCCAAGCAAATCTATTATTTCAGCAAAATTCTTAGATTTCAATTGACTATAATTTAAAGAACCATTAATCGTGATATGATCATTTAAATATGATGTTAAAATAGTATTTGCAGTTAATTGATTATCATCATTTCTGTCTTCATATAAAATATAAGTTGAATAATTTTCAACATTTTCCAAATTAGTTAAATACATACTATTCCAGTCAATTTGGCCATTGTTTAAAAACTGCTGCTGATTTAAATAAGCTTGTTCATAATTTGGTCCTGCAGCCGGGGTTAACCAGTAACTGGGTAGTTTTTGGTAATACGTTGGACTTGGGTTTGCTCCTCCGCCAACTGGAATCCCATCCTCATTGAGTCTTTGACCATTATAATCTAACCTGCTATTACCAATTTTTCCAAATTGATATGCAACGTTTGTATTTAAGCTCGTTTTTTCAGTAATATCCCAAAAATGGTTCAATGTTAAAATAGGCTCATTAACCTCTTTCATACGTGAGTTACGTTTCTCTCCATCTTGCCATCCCCAATATTCATTGTATTTTATCCCTTTCAAATCATAGACCTCCTGCGTATTAGGCGATGATTTCCCTCTTCTGTTCGGTGTATAAATAGACGTAAAGTTGATGCTGTGTTTTTTGCCCAATTTTTTCTCAATAGACGCAAAAAATGAATTAGCATCATAAAGTGTGGCATCTTGGAAGCCTTCATTTCCCCAACGTCTTCCAAGCATAAAGGCCATAGACCAGCCTCCTTTCATTTCGCCAGTAGCATAACTAGCCATCATCCTATTGGTATAGCTTCTATTAGAAGAGGAATAAGTTACCCTACCTCCACTTTGATATTGTGATGCTCTTACATTAATATTGGTGCTTCCTAAAAATCCACCAAAATTGTAACTTGATGGCTGTAACCCCACTGCTAATTCTTGGTTTCTTAAAACATCATTTAATCCGCCCCAATCACTCCACTGTGGTCTTCCGTTATACATTTTATTCATTTCAACCCCGTTAATTAAAACAGAACCGTATTTAGAATCTAAACCTCTTACATTAAAGAAGGAAGAACTAAACTCAAAAGCTGCAGTACGTTGAAATACATCTAAAGATGAAGACAATAATCCAGAGATATTGTCTGAACCACTAGTATCATCATTTAGTTCATCATCGGATAAGGTGATGGTGAACAAATCCTCGGAACTTATTAAAGCAAGTTCTAATGTCATATCTGTTATATTAACAGTTTGACCTTCATTAACTACTATAGGATATCTTTTTACAGCATATCCGTCTTTAAATATTCTTAATACCTGTTCTCCCAATGGAACATTATTAGAAAATTTAAATTCCCCTAAATCATTTGTTTTAGTGGTCTGATTTGATTCTTCAATAGTAATGGTAACTTCCGAAATTGGCTCAAAGGTAACGGCATCCTTAACGCTACCTTTAATTATGGTTTGTTGCGCATAGATGTTGAAAATTGAAAAAATTCCGAATAAAAAAATAAGTAAACTTTTTTTCATACTTGAATTTATATTTATGAAATAATATAAGCTAAATAAGTATTATTTAACCTTTACAAATTTACATTATTTATAATAAATATCTACTTTTGGAATATCTTTTGTAATGAAAAGAATGTTAATCTAAATAATCTCTAATGAGAATTTTAAATCATTTTTATATAGTTCTATTTTTATGTGTATTTACTCACGTAAATGCTCAAGAAAAAAAGACCTATAAAATACATACCGTTGCTTTTTATAATTTGGAAAATTTATTTGATACAATCAATGATCCTACAAAATTTGATGAAGCAAGCCCTATGATGGAATTAAAAACCAATCGTTCTGCCGTTTACAAAAAGAAGGTTAAAAATATGGCACGTGTGATTGCTCAAATAGGTACGGACTTTGCTCATAATTCACCTGCCATTATTGGTGTTTCTGAAATTGAAAACAGAGAAGTTCTTGAAGATGTTGTAAATGACTCCTCCCTAATTTCCAAAGACTATGGTATTATTCATTACCACTCGCCAGATGCCAGAGGTATTGATGTCGCCATGCTTTATCAAAAACAATTGTTTACCCCCATTTCAACCAGTAGCCATGAGCTCAAGATCTTTGATGATCTTTCACATAAACGTGTTTATACCAGAGACCAACTATTGGTTAGCGGTAAATTAGATGGCGACTTAATACATGTCATTGTAAATCACTGGCCCTCTAGAAGTGGTGGAGAAGCCAGAAGCAGGCCAAAACGAGAAGCAGCTGCCAAATTAACTAAACATTTAGTAGACTCACTGCAAGTAATTGATCCTTATGCAAAGGTGTTTATTATGGGTGATTTAAACGATGACCCTACCAATTCAAGTGTGAAAGATATTTTAAAAGCTAAAAAAGATAAAGATAAAGTACCATTTAAAGGTATTTACAATCCATATGAAAGTATGTTTAAAAATGGAATTGGGACGACAGCTTACCGAGATGCTTGGAGTTTGTTCGACCAGATTCTAATAACGGCCCCTTTAGTTGAAAAAGATTTTTCGTCGTTTAGATATTATAAAGCAGGTATATTTAACGACAATTTTCTAACCCAAAAAAGTGGACGTTTTAAAGGCTATCCTTTTAGAAGTTTTGGCTATAGTGGATTTACCGATGGATATAGTGATCACTTTCCTGTATATGTATATTTGATAAAAGAAATTGACAATTAAATAAGATTATTAATAAAAAAGGCGACACTAAGGTGTCGCCTTTTTTATTTAATTGGGCCATACATCCCATGGAATTCTTGATAAAAACAACACTAAAGCAATGGTATAAAAAATAGCAATCATCTTTAGTTTTGATTGGGACGTTAGTTTCTTTTTGTGTTTTGAATAGCCTATTGTAATGAAAACGACTGCAATTATATTTATTAAAGGGTGCTCCACTAAATACAATCTATTTACAGCATCTTTCATGACGCCACCCATTCCCAGTTCACTAAAAAACTCTAATCTTGGAGACACAAAATAAAGCAATAGCCCTATTAATAATTGTATATGCGAGATTATTAAAGTAAATAAGGATATTCTAAAATCTTTGGCTTCATATTCTTTACCTCTTAAAGATTTAAAAATAGCATTTATACTTGCTATGATTAATACCGCCAGGACCAAATAAGCCCAGTAAGAGTGAATTAATTTTACAGTGTTATACATAATAAATTCAATTAATTATTGGTTTGTTGCAAATGTAATAATAATAAAAGGTTTCTAAAATATTTTATTTAGTCATGAATTTCACTTAAAACTCATTTCTTGCAAGACATAAAAAAAACCGTTTCAATTGAAACGGTTTTTTTAAAATTATAAAGAATTATTATTGTTGAACCCAAACGCCACCTTCTTTAATAACACCTAATTGTTCTATCCCGGCTGCACCGTTATAAATCGCAAAGGTTACTACATATTTTTGGCCTTCAGCAGCTGAAGGATCTAAACCGTCTAAAAGGACATTGAATGCCTCAACAAGCATAGCATCTGTCCATTCTGCAGCATTTCCAGATCTTCTGTCAAAATTTTTGTAGTTACTCGCACTAGCTGCTGGTTGTGGATATATATCTGCAAAAGCAGCTCCAATAGTTACATAATCGTCAACTGTTAAAGAATACTGAATAGTATTATCTGGCACCCATTGTCCATCAATAAACCCGAATTGTAAACTTGTTGCAATAGTTGACTGATGAGCATTCCACGCACCATCAACTACAGTATATAAATTCCCTCTAGTTTGTGTACAACTACATGAGCTAGAATAATACTTATATATAACAATTATTTCAGCATCTTCTTGTCCAAAAGAAAAAGGACTTGTTAAATCTAAAAATGTTGGAATATAATTGTCAGCAGGCATTGAACTACTAAAGTTGTTGTATCTTCCTGGTTGGCCAGATGCTGTACCCATTGAATCGTAATCTGCAGAACTTAAATAATAAACCCCGTTTGATGCTTTCCAAGAACCACCAGAATAAACAAAGTATTCCCCTTTAGAGTCAGTTGCACCTGTAGCACCAAGAGTTTTAATAGCCGTACTTTGAATTCTCCATCTTGCAGCATCAGTATCAGATGATTCATATTTATAAGCGACATTAATTGTTTGACCGTCGTAAGCTGAAAAATCATAATCTTCAGATGAAGCCATGTCTCCAGTTGCAGGATTAGCCAATGTTATTTCATCCCAAGTCGCTGTTAACACGTCACCAGAATAATCCGTAGATACCAGAATCTTTAGTAATGAAGGATCACCAGCATAATCAAGTTCTTGAGTAATTTGAAATTTTAAATTACTCTCACCAGATAAATCTATTGAAGGAGATACCAACCATTCTGTATTGGCAACTTGCCCTCCAAAATAACTATTCCCTTGAACATATCCTGATAGCGATGTCCAAACAGCATCTCCACCAAATTCTTCCTGCACAGTCCAACCTTCAAAACTTCCAGCAAAATCATATTTCACTAAATCAGCTAAACCAACTACTGGAATTTCTGTATATTGACTATATGTAGCAAGTACTATTTGTCCTTCTGTAGGGCTTACGATTTGTGCAGCCAATACATCCGGAATTTTAGAGGTTGCATCTACATTAGGATAAAATCCAAAGGCATCACTTCCAGTTGATGCGTAATCAGCATTTGTTAAATTATATTGCTCAGCACCACTATAATCACTTACGCCTTCAGCAGAACCAATATATAAATTAAAGCCAACTAAAACAGAAGAGCCTTCACCCCATGTTGGGTAAGTATCTGATAAAAAGTCTGGTAACATTGATTTTGCATCATCTAAAGAACTAAAACTACCAAAATTTAACCCCAAGGCAGAATAATCATCAGCAGTTAATGTATAATTATCACTATCTACTACGATAATACGTTTTGTATTGGCATCAATTTCATTATTAATGTCTTCAATTGGATTACATCCTACTATGACAGCTCCAATTATTACAAATAAATAAATTATTTTTTTCATGTTATTTTTTTTTAAAATTTAAGTTTTAAACCAACACTAAATGTTCTTCCAAAACCATAATATACTCTAGAATCTAAAGCTGATGACGAGTTTCCGTCAAAAGCATCTGAAATATAATGTGTATTGAAGACGTTATCTAATCTTGCTGAAAGTGTTGCATCAAAGGTTCCAACCTTGAAATCATGGCTTGATGAAGCGTCAAATACACCATAAGCAGGCACTTTCCAAGCATCTGGTTTTACGGTTCCTCTATCACTTGGGTCAAACTGAGCATATAAATTATCAAAATAATTATAATCTACAGAAAATCTTGTGTCTGGGCCAATATTATAATCAAACCCTAAAGCCATCGTTGTTTGAGCAGCATCACCAACATGTAAATCTTTAATAAATAAATCTACCGTTCCAATAACATTTTGGTTTTCATCAATAATGTCAACATTCTCTACATTGTTTTCCCATCTCCAGTCACCTAGAGAAACCATTCCTGTTAATTTAAACTTTTTAGACGCTCTATAAACAAAATCTACTTCAACACCTTGGTGAATAGCATTAACACCTAAAATATTGGCGAAAGCGTAATCTCCACTAGGTTGTATAAATCTAAAAGTTTGAGATCTATCTTTCCAAGCAGTTCTGTATAAATTCACATTTGCAGAAAGTTTATCGGCTCTATAACCGTATCCAACTTCAAAACTTAAGATTTTTTGATTAACGGCATCCGAATTAATATCTACGTTATTATTTCTTGGGAAAACAGTATTAAAATTAGGGGCTCTTTCAAAATAACCAGCATTTACAAATACATTGTTATTGGTATCCAAATTGTAATTTGCTCCTGTTTTTGCACTAAAGCCTCCAAAGTTAAACCAATCGGTTTCTCTTGTTGGATCATCGTTAGTATATAAGAAATAATCAATTCTTTTATAAGCCGTATTTGAAGCCGCTAATGATAAAAATCCTGCCAACTTATCCTTTGAATACTCCAATTGTCCAAATAATCCCATCCAGCGTACTAGTCCGTCATTATAGTAGCTGTATTTATCTCCTACCTGTACTTGAGCATTTGGATTGTTTCTATTGCTGTTATCTGCAAAAAAACGTCCTCCTAATAAATCTGTTAATTCAGTAAAGTGAATTCCTTTATAATCTCTTATATCAAGTCCACCTAGTAATACTAAGTTATCTGTAAGATCTGTTTTTAAGGTTGATAAAATACCATACCATCTATGGTCATTTCTTGAAGCCCTTAAAATAGTTTCAGCTCCATTAGCACCAAGTGCTTCGTTTTCAGCAACTATTCTATCAAACGCAATTGGCCCGTAGTTTCCTACTCTGTAGTCACTGTTTCCTTCGCTGTCAAAAGCAAATTTACTGCTGTCTCCACCAGTTCCACCACCACCACCTGAACCAAATGATGCATAAAGTGCTGTTGAAATATCTGTTTTATCGTTAATTGTCCAATAGTGGTTTAAAGAAATTTGTGGTTTGTGATAAAAGTTATCTTCTTGGAAAGTAACCTGACCATTTTTATAACCCCAGTCTGCATTAAATTTTATACCTCTTTCGCTTTTTCTATAAGTCTCTATTAAATGAGAGTTTTGTCTTTGGCCATGGCGTTGTTTGGCGCCAAAAGCAGTAAATGACAATTTATGATTTTCATTAAATTGTTTTGAAACATTAATGAAATAAGCCACTGCATTAAACTCTGTTCCATCAACATACCCATCTCCATCTGTTTTTGAAGCAGATACAGTCGCTGCCAGCCCATTTTCTAATAAACCTGTTGAATACGTTACTCCAATTTTTCTGTAACCATCATTACCTAAAGTTGCATAAGCATTTCCACCTGCTACAACATCAGTTGTTTTAGATATAATATTAATAGTTCCACCAATTGAAGGCACTGCTACTTTAGAAGCACCAAGACCTCTTTGCACCTGCATAGAACTTGTTACATCACTAAGACCAGCCCAGTTACTCCAGTATACACGACCATTTTCCATGTCGTTTACAGGCACACCGTTAATCATTACCGCAACGTTTTCAGATTGGAATCCTCTTAAATTGATTCTTCCGTCTCCGAATCCACCACCGGCTTTAGTTGCATAAACACCAGGAGTTGATTTTAAAATTTCTGGAAACTCCTTCGTTCCAAGTTTCATTTCAATATCAGCTGCCTTTATTGTAGACACCGCCACTGGTGTTTTACGATCTACAGCTACAGATGCTAAAATTTGAATTTCCTGTAATCCTACTTCACTGGCCATTAACTTAATAGTGCCAAGGTCTTTGTTTCCAGAAAAGGCAATTGTTTGAGATGTGTAACCTACATAAGAAACAACAAGTTGCCCTGATGTGTTTTTTGTAGTTAACGTGAATTTTCCATCAAAATCGGTACTTGCACCATTTGACGTTCCTTTTTCAACAACCGTTGCTCCAGGAAGAGGAGTGTTTAAATCGGCATCAAGAATAGTACCTGTTACAGTGCTTTGTGCCATAGTAACTGCAGAGAAAATAAGAGCTACAGTTAACAATAAAAATTGAGTAGTTTTTTTCATAATTTTAATCAAATTAAATTACTTGAATTAGTGCTGCAAAAATAAGTATAATAATGTAAATTTTATTAACTTATTATTAACAAATTGGACATAAATTGTGAATTAAACACTGTCAATCCGCTAAAAACATGCCTCAAAAAAGATTAATTATGAATATTAAACAGCAATTATGTTAATTTCTTGTAGTATTTCAAAAGATTTGTGGTAGAGGAATCATGATTACTAATTTTAGGCATGTTAACTTCATTTAATATTTTTGAAGCTAATTGTTTACCTAATTCAACACCAAACTGATCATAACTAAAAATATTCCAGACAACCCCTTGTACAAATATTTTATGTTCATACATGGCGATTAGTTTTCCTAAACTTTCCGGAGTTAGTTTGTTAATAAAAATTGTGTTAGTAGGCTTATTTCCTGCAAATACTTTAAATGGAATTAGTTTTTCAGGTGTCCCCTCAGAAACAACCTCTCCTTTTGTTTTACCATTTAAAAGCGCTTCTGTTTGGGCTAAAAAATTGGATATTAATTTATCTTGATGATCTTGATTTCCATGAAGTGATTTTACAAAACCTATGAAATCAGCAGGTATTAATTTGGTCCCTTGATGAATCAGTTGAAAAAAAGCATGTTGTGAATTGGTGCCTGGTTCTCCCCAAATTAGAGTCCCAGTTTGATAATCAACTGGACTCCCTTCTCTGTCCACACTTTTCCCATTACTTTCCATAATACCTTGCTGCAAATAAGTTGCAAACTGGTTTAAATATTGAGAATATGGTATAATCGCTTCGCTTTCAGCATTAAAAAAATTATTATACCAAACACTAATAAGCGCTAAGATTACGGGGATATTATTTTCAAATTCAGTATTTTTAAAATGCGTATCCATTTTATGGGCACCTTGCAATAAACTGTCAAAATTATCGTAACCAACAGCTAAACTTATTGACAAGCCAACGGCACTCCAAAGTGAAAAACGACCCCCAACCCAATCCCACATAGGGAAAATGTTGTTCTCGTCAATCCCAAAAGATTTTACATGTTGAATATTGGTTGATACCGCCACAAAATGTTTAGCAATTGCAGTTTCATTTCCAGATTTTAAAAACCACTCTTTAATGGTATTCGCATTTGATAAGGTTTCCTGCGTTGTAAAGGTTTTTGATACAATTACAAAAAGAGTCGTTTCAGGATTTAACTTTTTAATAACTTCATTAACATGATCGCCATCTACATTACTCACAAAGTGTGTGGTTAAGTGATTCTTGTAAAACTGCAAGGCTTCCACTACCATGGCAGGTCCTAAATCTGAACCACCAATTCCAATATTAACAATATCTGTAAAAGCTTTTCCTGTAAATCCTTTTAATTCTCCATTTACCACTTTATTGGTAAAGGCTTGAATTTTATCTTTTACATCATACACTTCAGGAATAACATTAACCCCATCAACCATACATATAGCTGATTTAGGAGCTCTTAATGCCGTATGTAAAACGGCTCTTCCTTCAGTTTGGTTAATGATTTTTCCTGAAAACTGACACTCTATAGCTTCTTTTAGCTTTACTTCTTTTGCTAATTGAAGTAAGTAGTTTATAGTTTCTTCAGTTACCCTATTTTTAGAAAAATCAACATAAAAATCCTCCCAATTAATCTTTAATTTATCCGCTCTGTTTTTATCTCGAGCAAATAAATCTTTCATATGAACATCTTGTAATACTTTATAATGTTCTTTTAAATGTTGCCACGAATTAGTTTGTGTAGGATTTATGCTTGGAAATATCATTATTTTACTTGTGAAATTAAATTTTTTTCGATTGAAATACTTTTTTTCTCATTATGAAATGGAATACTGTCTAATTGTACTTTTATAGGCTCTATGTACTTAAAGTATTTACCTTTTAATGTTTCTGAAATAGGTTC
>JAHEDS010000011.1:0-36137 GCA_024641135.1 Flavobacteriales bacterium | reverse complement strand
ATATATTTATCTGTATAAATAACTTTAAATCTATCCCCTTTTTGAAGGCGCCTAAAATCAATTGTCCAAGCAAAAATTTCATCAGCCATCTTATAAGCTAACATAACACTAAGTCCTTGTTCGTCCATAGCATCTGAAATATTGGTCTTTATAACTCCTGACACTGTTTTTTCAATATAGGTTATTGGCTTTCTACTGGTATACGCATGAATGGAATCCTGAAAACTTACCACTACGTATTCCTCAACATTTGGTTGATATATAAAGCATCTCGGAATTTCAAGAGAATCTTTAGAACACAACAGGGTATAAGGTTTTCCAACTTGAAGTTTTCTAATATCAAAAGTATCTCTTGCCTTTTGTGCTATGTGGAAAATTCTGGGATAACCAATTTTATTGCGCTCCAAAATTGTTCCAAAACTATCCCCGCGTCTAATGGTATCACGTTTAACAACATAATCATTTAAATTAAAGCCAAACTCATAAATATCAGGCTCAACTACCGCAACATCTTCTAGAGCTTCTTCTTCTAAATTATTGTCAGATTTCTCTTTACAAGCAAATAAACTTATTGCCAGTATAAAAATTATTATACCTCTGTTCCCCAATTCTCTAACTCTTTTTTGGTCCATAAATCTGGAAAAAATATCCTTTTTTGATATTTTGGATGCATATATTTTACCCATTCACTCCCTCCTGTTGCTTCGGTGGTTTTCCCACCTATGTTTAAATAATGATTTGCTGTATTGTAATGTGCCATTACCCATTTTATATTAACTGTGTAATCATAATGGCGCATGGCTTTTATTAATTCTTTATTCTCCTTCTCAGCTTGTGGCAAAGCTTTAAATTTTGTCCACAAATTGTGTGTATTATAAAATTCGGTAAATCTAATAAATTCCTCTTTGTATTTATCTTCAAAAACTGTTAATGTATAATTTTTTTTACCAGTTTTATAATCTTTCCCTGCAGCTTGCCAATACAAATGTTCAAAGGCATTCTCATAGGACGAATTCCTATCGATAGTTTCTCTAAATCTTTTATCGATTAGGTTTATAAGCTCAGTCGATGCAAATTCAATCTTTCTATATTGCGCACTTTGAAACCCACTTGCTGGTGTTAAAGCCGTTCTAAATTTATTATATTGATCTACATCCATACCGTCTTTCATAATACTAAAAGAAGATGTAAGCATATCAAAATACCGGCTTATTCGCATTAACTTAGATGAAAACATTGCTGCATCTACATTTTCCGTTTTGGCAACCTGTTCAATTTCAGCAAGAATCATTTTAAACAACAATTCATTAATTTGATGATACATAATAAAAACCATCTCATCGGGAAATGATGTTCGGGGTATTTGTAGATTTAATAATGAATCCGTGTGAATATAATCCCAATAATTAATAGGCTTACTGTAGAACAAGCCCTCTAAATGGACGTCTAAATCTTGCCCTATTTTCTGAAATTTTTCTTTAAGTTGTTTAGTTGTTTCCTTTTCCAATTTATTTTAATTAT
Source organism: Flavobacteriales bacterium (assembly GCA_024641135.1). Classification (GTDB taxonomy): domain Bacteria; phylum Bacteroidota; class Bacteroidia; order Flavobacteriales; family Flavobacteriaceae; genus Yeosuana. Next base: position 34,616 of record JAHEDS010000011.1, on the reverse strand, counting down.
CAACAATAATTCTAAACGGATATTTTAAGCCCTTAAAAGCTTCAAGGTCAGCTCTTAATGAGCCTACTGCCAAATCGGCTTTAATGCGCAAAGGTAATTTATTTTTATCTTTTGAAACCCAAAGCGTTAAACTTTCTTCTTCTTTAAAAACGCGCCCTGCCATAACATACGGCCTAAATTTTAACGCTTCAATATTACCAAATTCTGTATTGATGGTCTCCTCTCCCAAATACTGCAGTTTAAAGCCATAAATTTCCTCATCAAAAAACATGTCTACTTTAACTTCATCTCCGACTTTTAAGTTGTCTATTTTTAAATTATTACGCAAATAATAGTAGGTCGACACCATATCTTGCACATTCGGAGTCATATCGAAAACCTTTTTTTCATTATTCTTTTTGTCATTTACAAAAGCTTTATTATTTACCTGATCAAATTCAACTTCTAAATCCTTTGTGTGACCTCCTTCATCAATATTTCTAATAAATTTATATGGTACTAAAGTTTTTTTGTCAAAGTAACTTTCGTATCTGTCTTGTACTTTGAAAAACCATTTTATCATTCCTGTAGTCCAGCCTTTTCCAACAACATGATACACTTCTTTGTTTTTTAATGTCGTTTCTTTTACTGAAAGAGTTGCATTTCCTGCTTTTAAGAACCCACTGTAACTCATTTTAAATTTGAACCATTCTCCATCACCAAATGAAGACGCAATTTGCCCAATGGAGAATTGCATTGTAAGTATTGCTGTAAGAATAAGTAGTTTCTTCTTCATTTATTTTGGGTAATTGTATTGTAACTCTAATGTATACATTTTATTGTTAATCCTTTAGAAATTGCAATTACTGTTCCAAATGTATTAAAACAAAAAAACTCCATCAAAATATCGTGATGAAGTTTTTAAAATTTAAAAATACACCCTTATTAAAGCGTACCTCTATTTGCTTGTTCTCTTTCTATTGATTCAAACAAAGCCTTAAAATTTCCTGCTCCAAATCCTCGTGCACCCATACGCTGAATGATTTCAAAAAATAATGTAGGCCTGTCTTCAACAGGTTTTGTAAATATTTGAAGTAAATATCCTTCTTCATCGGCATCTACCATAATAGATAGTTTTTGAAGCTCTTTCATATCTTCCTTCATCATATTTTTATGTTCACCAAGCCTTCTTGGAATATCATCGTAATAAGCTTGAGGCGGCGGAGGTAAAAACTCAACCCCTCTTTCTTTTAATTGAGAAACTGTAGAAATAATATCATCGGTAGCTACTGCAATATGTTGTACTCCAGAACCCTCATAGAAATCTAAATACTCTTCTATTTGAGATCGTTTTTTCCCTTTGGCAGGTTCATTAATTGGGAACTTAATACGTCCATTTCCATTACTCATCACCTTACTCATTAGGGCAGAATATTCCGTATGAATTTGCTTGTCATCAAAAGACAAGAAATTTTCAAATCCCATAACATCTTCATACCACTTAACCCAGGTATTCATTTGTCCCCATCCAACATTTCCAACCATATGGTCAATATATTTTAATCCAACTGCTGCTGGATTATAATCTGATTCCCATTTTCTAAAACCAGGTAAAAAAGCACCTTTATAATTTTTGCGTTCAACAAACATATGCACTGTTTCTCCATAAGTATAAATACCTGCTCGTACAACTTCTCCATGTTCATCTTTTTCAACAACTGGTTCCATATATGATTTGGCTCCACGCTTGGTAGTTTCTTCATAGGCATTTCTAGCATCTTCAACCCAAAGCGCCACAACCTTTACCCCGTCTCCATGCTTAACAATATGGTCGTTGATTGGTGATTTACTACTTAAGGGTGTTGTTAAAACCAAACGTATTTTATCTTGTTTCAAAACATAACTTACTGAATCTTTCGATCCTGTTTCTAACCCTTTGTATGCATAAGACTGAAAGCCGAAGGCTGTTTTATAAAAATGGGCCGATTGCTTAGCATTCCCAACATAAAACTCTACATAATCGGTTCCTAGAAGTGGCAAGAAATCCTGTGCTCCTTCAAATATTTTTTCTAAACCGTAGTTTACTGATTTTACTTCTTTACTCATTTTTTACTTTTTTTAGCCCTGATTGAGGCATTTGTTGAAGCTCATTTTTGTTTTACCATAAAAATAGCGACTGCCGAAAGCAGGAATATGCTTCAAATTAATTTATTCTAACCAAGATTTATAATAGGTTTCATCGGCAATCTTCATAGCCTCCTCAGTGACTTGTAATGGTTTAAAAGTATCCACCATAACAGCTAATTCATCAGTTTTTGTCTGGCCAATACTACGTTCGGCAGCTCCCGGATGTGGACCATGTGGTATTCCTGCCGGATGTAATGAAATATGCCCAGCTGCTATATCATTTCTACTCATAAAATCGCCATCTACATAATACAACACCTCATCGCTATCAATATTACTATGATTGTATGGTGCCGGAATAGATTGTGGATGATAATCGTATAGCCTTGGAACGAAACTACACACAACAAAGGCATCTGACTCAAAAGTTTGATGTACCGGAGGCGGTTGATGAATTCTTCCTGTTATTGGCTCGAAATCATGAATTGAAAACGCATAAGGGTAGTTGTATCCATCGTAACCCACCACATCAAATGGATGTGATGCATAAATCATTTCAAAAATATCATTTTGCTTTTTTACTTTTATTAAAAAATCGCCTCTTTCATTATACGTTTCTAATTCATATGGCTGACGTATATCACGCTCGCAAAATGGAGAGTGTTCTAATAATTGCCCAAACCAGTTTCTGTATCGTTTGGGTGTATAAATGGGCCTTCTAGACTCAACAATAAACAATCTGTTGTCTTCAGTATCAAAATCAATTTTATAAATAATACCTCTGGGAACTAATAAATAATCTCCGTATTTAAAGTCCAGATTACCTAACATTGTTCTTAATTTCCCTGTTCCTTTATGAATAAATATTAGCTCGTCGGCATCCGTGTTTTTATAAAAATAATCGCGTGTAGATTGTTTTGGAGCCGCTAAAATAATAGTACAATCACTATTAGTTAAAACTGCCTTTCTACTTTCTAAATAATCATTTTCTGGTTTTACCTGAAAACCTACAAATCGATACGACTGCATGTGATTTGCCTTCGCAATTTTTGGAGCAACATTATATTGTCTCTTAATCTCTTTAACCTGTGTTGGTCGCTGCTCGTGATAACTATTTGTAGACATACCATCAAAACCAATGGTTCCAAATAGTTGTTCGTAATACAAACTACCGTCTGGCTTTCGGAATTGTATATGCCTTTTGTTTGGAATTTTACCTAGCTTATGATAAAATGGCATTCTTTTTAATTTTTAAGATTAGAAACTAAAGCTTAATAATAAAGTCTTAAACTTTTTAATTGATTTATAATATCAAACCCTTCTTATTCAGGATTTCTCTTGATAAGAGTGTGTAGAAATGGTAACAAAAATTTCTAAAATTTTTCATACACACACAAATATCGTAAAATTTTACTAACTAAGAATCTTGTGAATGCCTTTTAACCAATCGTTAAGATTTGTATCATTAGTGTCATAGGCAACACTTTCATTCCCATAAGGTCTGTACTTTTTAATTTTAGTGACTTTAAAAAACCCAACTACCGGTATTTGAGCTGCACTTGCTAAATGCATAACACCATTATCGGCCGCAATAAAAACTGATGTGTTTGCAATTAAAGCGCACATTTCTCTAACATCTTTACTGTATAAATTGGGCGCCACAAAATTGATTTTTGAAATATTTTCAATGGGTAATAATTCTATAACATTATAATTAGGAAACTCCTTAAGCAACCTTTTATAAAGTTCTGTCCACCAAACCTCATCATAACATTTATTCCCAGTGGCATTTGTATAAATGCAAATGCTTGGTCTGTCGTTTTTTACAAGCTCTTTTAAAATGGATTTTCCTTTAGAATGTTCCTGCTCACTCAACTTAATATTTAAAGTTGGAACCGGTTGATTATTTGGAGGAAATCCTATTTTTGTAAGGTAAGCTCTAAGATTATAAATTGGGTATTTTGATATATGCTCATAATCTTCATACTCGTCTTTTATTGTTTCATTAACTTCTCCAAAAATTTTGAATTTTGCTTTAGCTATTTGAGTAGATAAACGTCCTGAGGAAGAATTTTTATCTCCGTTAATGACTAAATCATAATCATATTTTTTTAAAGAAAACCAACAAGCTATATATTTTATAATTTGACTAAATGGCTTTTTTGGAAGTTGAATAATCTTATTTACATTCTTGTAATTTTCGAAAACAGGATGAGCGACACCTCCTTTTACAAACAAATCAATTTTACAATCTGGAAAAGTATTTATAACTTCTTGTACTAGAGGCGTTAAAAGTAATTGATTTCCAAGGCGATGGTTTGGTCTTGAAATTAACACTCGTTTAATTTCAGGCTTAATACCAGAATAATTTTTTGTCTCTAAATAAGAATTACCTATGTTTTTGGTTAAACGATGCATTATACGCATCCTTATTTTATTGATTCGTTTAGATACTTTCATTCTAAGAATTATAACTTTTAAATGACAAAAGTAATTTATTATGTATTTTCTGCCTAATACAAATTACAAGTATTCTTTATAATAACTTAAAACCAAAAACCAACATTGACGTACCAAACGCTAGTTTTAGCTTCTGGCGAATAACTGTATTTAGCCTGCACTGGGCCAACAAAAGTATCAATAGCGTATCCTAGAGCATACCCTCTGTAATCTGGCAGTGTAAACCACTCGCCGGTTTTAAAAATATTATCCTCAACATTGGCCCAATTTCCTTCTAAGGTAATATGTTGTTTATTAAAAATTTCATAATCCGCACAAAAATAAGCCTTCACATAGCTGTTACCGATAAGAGATATAAAGTCATATCCTAAAAATGGCACGAAATTATTTATCAAATTATTCCCGTAACCACCCAAAGCAAAATCTAAGGTTCGCGTTGAACTATTTCCAAATTTAAATCCACCTCCCGTTTGTAAATTAATTGCTAATTTATCTGACAAACTAAAGGCATAACCCATATCTGCTTTTGCAATAGAAAAATTCTCAAAAGCTTCATTAAATTTGGAAGCAAAGAAGTAATTATGAATATAGCCGTCAAAATAAACTCCTTTATTTGGAAAATATTTATTGTCGTAAGTATCAAGTTTTATGTTCCCAAAAACACTTAAATAATCTGTTTTTTCAAAGATAAACGCATCTGATGTTTGGTTTAAGCTAAAGGTTTCAGAACTAATTTTTAAACGTTTGTGCTCTAACCCAATACTGGAAGCAAAATCTCTTCGAATCAAAGTTTGCAAATAAAATTGATTTGTTTGGTCTTGTAATAGAGCGTCTGCTTTAATTAATCCGGTACCAACTAGTTGCTCTTCACTAAGTAATAATTGTGCATTAATATTTTTGTTAAATTGATTAAATCTTGACCTTACACCAACACTCCAATAAAACCCTTTATCAATAAAATATTCAAAATTATACCGAATATTGTCTCCTAATACAATATCCAAACTGGCAACATCATTGCCAAAAAGTAATCTTTTTTTTGTAAGATTTACTAGAGCTGCACTTTTATATAATTTATCATAATGCAGTCCGAATTTTAAATAAGCACTCGTTTCTGTTTCTGTTAATTCCCCAATTAAATCATAGCCTTCTTGAGTCTCTGATTTTTTAAATTCATATATGAAAGAGTCAAAATTATTTGTTGCAATTAGGTTATTTACACCCTTTTCAAAATTTTTATAACTCAGTTTTTCGTATCCCTTTAGTTTTAATTTCCCTAAAACATAGGCTCTTGAATATTTTTCAGTTCCTTTAATTACGATAGTATTAATTTTTAAACTATCATGACTTGAATTTTTAATTTCAATTTTAGGTGTTATTATTTGGTTCTTGGCAAGTTTTAATAAGGTGTCGTAATTTGAAATGGCCGCCTCGGTTCCAGCTTTAATTATTTTATTTCCATCACTAAATGATACTACATTGAAGTCTTTAATATTTGGTTTGATATAAATATCTGTTTTCTTCACCTTAGCTTTCATATCATTAATAGTTCTGAAATTATTGATTTGAATTAACACTTCGGGAGCAGATTGCAACTCATCACGTGAAGCTAAGCCATCCTGAACATCTACACCAATAATAACATCCACCCCCTTTTTCTTAAGTTCATCAATGGGGTAGTTGTTTACTACACCGCCATCAATAAGCATTTGGTTATTAATCATCACAGGCTGAAATAATGATGGTAAAGCACCGCTAGCAAGAACAACTTGTGCTAAAACACCTTGGTCTAGTATGACTTGTTTACCAGTTTCGGCGTCAGTCGCAATACAAAAAAACGGAATTGGTAAGTTGCTAAAATCTTTAATTTGATTGACGTCTATGGTCAACTTAGAAATGAGTCCAAACACATTTTGACCTCTTGAAAGTGCCGAAGGTAATTTAATTTTAAAATCCTCAAATGGCAAAGTAGCGGCATATCGTTCTGAGTTATTTCGTTCATAAAACGCTTTAGACACTCTTGGCAAATCATCATTTATTAAATTACTAAAATCTAAAGTTCTAAAAATAGAATCAAGTTCTTGTCCTGAGTATCCTGAAGAATATAAAGACCCAATAATAGCACCCATACTTGTACCAGCAACATAATCAACACGAATGCCTAAACTGTCAATAACCTTTAGTACCCCAATATGTGCTAACCCCTTGGCACCACCACCACTTAAAACCAACCCAACTTTAACATCATCTTGCTGTGGCTCTTGCGAGAACCCATTAGCACATAAAAACAACAGGATAATTATTAAATAATGTTTCATGAGTTATGATAATAGCTATATATTTTTTCTGCTCTTGACACACCAACCACAGATTCTAATTCATCCAATTTAGCTTTTGCCACACGACTTGCCGATTTAAATTGTTTTAACAACTCCACAACTGTTTTATCTCCTATCCCAGGAATCGTTTCTAATTCTGTGTTTAACGCATTTTTACTACGCCTATTGCGGTGATGTTCTATTCCAAATCGATGTGCCTCATTTCGCAATTGTTGAATTATTTTTAGTGTTTCACTTTTCTTATCTAAATATAAGGGAATTGGATCATTTGGATAGAATAATTCTTCCAAACGTTTTGCAATTCCTATAATTGCTATTTTTCCTCTTAATTGTAAAGTGTCTAAAATTTTTAAAGCCGAAGATAATTGTCCTTTCCCTCCATCAATTATTATTAATTGCGGCAACGGTTGATTTTCATCTAGCAACCTTTTATAACGTCTGTAAACTACTTCTTCCATAGAGGCAAAATCATTAGGCCCTTCAACCGTTTTTATATTAAAATGCCTGTAATCTTTTTTGCTTGGCTTTCCGTTTTTAAAAACAACACAAGCGGCCACAGGATTGGTTCCTTGGATATTTGAATTGTCAAAGCACTCTATATGCCGTGGCTCAATTGAAAGTCTCAGGTCGGATTTCATTTGAGCCATAATCCTGTTAACATGTCTGTCTGGATCTGTAATTTTTATTTGTTTAAATCGCTCCATTCGGTAATATTTAGCATTGCGAAGCGACAATTCTAAAATATGCTTTTTATCACCGAGTTTAGGAATTGTAATTTTTATATCGGCACCTAAATCTACTTTAAAAGGCACATATATTTCTTTTGAATTTGAGTTGAATCGTTGTCTAATCTCAGTAATAGCCAGTTCCAATAATTCCTTATCGGTCTCATCTAATTTTTTTTTAATTTCCAATGTATGTGATCTAATAATAGAGCCATATGAAAGTTGCAAAAAATTGACATACCCAAAACTCTCATCACTCATTATTGAAAACACATCAACATTACTAATCTTTGGATTAACCACCGTCGATTTTGCCTGATAATTTTCAAGTACTTCAATTTTTTCTTTTATTTTTTGCGCGTCTTCAAAATGCATGTTTTCTGCACATTGTTTCATTTGAATTTTAAATTGATATAATGAATCTTTAAAGTTTCCTTTTAAAATCTCCTTTATCGCTTTAATGTTTTCATTGTATTCATCTTCCGTCTCATAACCTTCACATGCCCCTTTGCAGTTTCCTAAATGATATTCTAAACACACAGAATATTTACCATTTTGAATCTTTTCGTTTGATAAGTCATAATTACAATTCCGTAAATGATACAAACCCTTAATTAATTCCAGCAACGTTGAAACGGTTTTCATGCTGGTATAAGGTCCAAAATACTCACTCCCATCTTTTATAATACGCCTTGTTGAAAACACCCGGGGAAATCGTTCATTTTTAATACAAATCCAAGGATATGACTTATCGTCCTTAAGCATCACATTATAACGCGGCTGATATTTTTTTATAAGATTATTTTCTAATAATAATGCATCTGTTTCTGTATCAACCACAATATGTTTAATGGAGGAAATTTTTTTAACTAAAACTCTGGTTTTACCATTATCGTGGGTTTTTGTAAAGTATGAACTAACACGTTTTTTTAAATCTTTGGCTTTCCCAACATAAATTATAGTTCCTTCAGAATCAAAATATTGATAAACTCCAGGCTGGTGTGGTAGCGTTTGTATTTGAATTTCCAAAGTTGTTTTAGTCATAGAATCAAAGATAGCATATATCCAAAAACATTTCAAGGTTAGCTCTCATTTGGGTATTATTTAACATTGTTTTTTTTATCTTGCGAGATTATTAGAAAAAACAATGCCTAAAAAAATTATTGGAAGATTAGATAAAGCAGATTTTCCTTTGCTTGGTTTATTCGAAATTGACGTAAAAATTGACACTGGGGCTTACACATCTTCAATTCATTGCCATAAAGTAAAGGTGAAAGACGGTATACTGATTTGCAATTTTTATGATAAAGGTCATCCGCTTTATAATGGCAAAGAAATTATCTTTAAAACGTACGACATTGCTAAGGTAAAAAGTAGTAATGGTGTTGTACAACAACGTTATAAAGTTAAAACTACTATTGTATTATTTAATAAAAAATACAGTATTAATTTAACTTTAAGTACTCGAGACGACATGAAATATCCTATTTTAATAGGTAGACGCTTTTTAAACAAAAAGTTTATTGTAGACGTCAATTTAAAAAACTTATCTTTTGAAAATAAAGAATTAAAACACAACCAATGAATATTGTAATTTTATCCAGAAACCCAAGATTATATTCTACAAAACGTCTAGTCGAAGCTGCTACAAAACGCAAACATACGGTACAGGTAATTGACCCTTTAATGTGTGAGATTATAATTGAAAAGAAAAATCCGGCAGTCATCTATAAGGGAAAATATTTAGAAAACATTGATGCTATAATCCCAAGAATTGGGGCTTCTGTTACTTTTTACGGAACTGCAGTGGTAAGACAATTTGAAATGATGAAAGTGTTTTCAACTGTAGAGTCACAAGCGTTGGTTAGGTCTAGAGATAAACTAAGAAGTTTGCAAGTTTTATCACGTGCCGGCTTAGGTATGCCAAAAACAGTCTTTTCAAATTACACAAAAGATGTTGCTGAGGTTATAAACTACGTTGGTGGAGCTCCTTTAGTTATTAAATTATTAGAGGGTACTCAAGGGTTAGGTGTTGTGTTAGCTGAGACAAATAATGCTGCTGAATCTGTTTTGGAAGCTTTTAATGGATTACAAGCAAGAGTGATTGTTCAGGAATTTATAAAAGAATCTAAAGGGGCCGATATTCGAGCTTTTGTGGTGGATGGTAATGTTGTTGGAGCTATGAAGCGTCAAGGCAAAGAAGGGGAGTTTAGATCAAACCTTCACAGAGGAGGTAGTGCAAGTATTATTCAATTAAGCGATGATGAAGAAAATGCTGCTTTAAAAGCCGCAAAAGCTCTTGGCTTAGGAATCTGCGGAGTTGATATGTTACAATCATCTAGGGGCCCATTAATTTTAGAAGTGAATTCTTCTCCTGGACTAGAAGGAATAGAAACCGCAACCAAAAAAGATATTGCCAACTCCATTATTAGATATATTGAACGTAATGTTTAAATTAATTTATGGCTAAAACTTATAAAAACGTCATTAAAATTTTAGGTCAAGAAATTCCTTTAGGAACTTCAAAAGAAATTAATTTTAACATAGCAAAATTACACACTGCAACAATAATAGAGGTTCCTGTAATTATTGAACGTGCAAAAAAGCCCGGACCAACTGTTTTATTTACTGCTGGAATTCATGGCGATGAAATTAATGGTGTCGATATAGTAAGACAAATTATTTCAAAAAAAATTAATTTGCCAAAGCGAGGTACCATCATTTGTATGCCTATTCTAAATGTCTTTGGTTTTTTAAATAGTTCAAGAAGTTTCCCAGACGGACGTGACCTCAATAGAGTTTTTCCTGGATCTGCTAATGGCTCGTTGGCAAGTCGTGTGGCAAATAGATTGATGACAGAAATTATTCCTGAAGTCGATTTGATTGTTGATTTTCATACAGGTGGCGCCAGCCGATATAATGCCGCACAAGTTAGAATAGTTAAAAATGAACCCCAATTGGAAGCCTTAGCTTCAGTGTTTGGAGCACCATTTGCACTATATTCAAACAATATTGGCAAGTCCTTTAGAAATGCCTGTCATCAATCAGGTAAACCCATATTATTATTTGAGGGAGGTAAGTCATTTTTTGTGGATGAAACCATTTCAAAAATTGGAATTGAAGGGGCTAAACGCATATTGTATCATTTTGATATGTTAAATGCCAAGAAAAAAATAAGCCCTCCAAAAGATGCGACTGTGTTTGTTGAAGAAAGCAAATGGTTGAGAGCTAAGCGATCCGGTATGTTTAAAGCAAAAGTTGCTATTAACTCCAGGGTCAGTATTGATGATGTTTTAGGCCAAATTACCGATCCTTATGGAAAAGTACATCATACTGTTAAATCTACTCTTGATGGCTATATTATCAATTTAAATGAAGCCTCATTGGTTTATCAAGGAGACGCCTTATTTCATATAACTACTAAACTTAAAAGTTAAATTTGAAATGGCAACAAAGTCTCAACTACGAAAAAAACATAAAACATTTCGGGAAGGCTTGAGTATTAATCAAGTTGATGATTTAAGTATGGCTATTGCCAATCAATTATTAAAACTTCCCATTTGGAACTCTGATTTTTATCATATTTTTCTATCAATTGAAGAAAAAAAAGAAGTTAACACAGACTATATTTTAAACATACTTTCTGGAAAAGATAAACATATTGTAATTTCAAAAAGTGATTTTTCTAATGGGCTAATGACTCATTACTTATTGACTGATAATACAGTGATAAAAAAAAATAGTTTTAATATTCCAGAACCTATAGATGGTATTGAAATTTCTCCAATGAAATTAGAGGTCGTTTTCGTGCCGCTTTTAGCATTTGACAAACAAGGTAATCGTGTAGGGTATGGCAAAGGGTTTTATGATAGGTTTTTATCAATGTGCAAACCAGAAACACTTAAAATAGGATTAAGCTTTTTTGATGCTGAAACCGAAATTCAAGATATTTCAAAAAATGATATAAAATTAGATTTTTGTGTAACAGCAGAGAAAATCTACGAATTTTAGTTAGTACAACTCTCGCAATAGGTTTCTCGTAAATATTCGTCTTCTAATAACTGAAAAGTAACCCCACCTTTTTCAACAGAATTGAACAGTTTGCAAAATCGGTCTTTATTCATGTTAAAGGCATTTAACATAACTATTCTGTAATTAAAATCTTGTGTAAGTTCCTTATCTATTAGCGTAAGGTTTAAATAATAAAACAATAAATTTTCATCAACATCAATACTACTCACTTTACTTTCTAATAATTTTACGGCCTGTTTATTATTAGAATAGTAGCTAAAAAACTGCGCTAAACTTAAATAATCGTAATCAGATAATGTAAATTTTTTAAAGTTATTATTCACGAATTCAACTGCTATGTCCTTGCTGTTATAATCCTTATTTCTCATTAGTGATTCAGCTTTAACAATATAAACATTAACCAACATTCTTATGATATGTGAATTACTTATACCATAATCCTTCAATGCATAAATTTCCTTTTTTAATGATTCTTCATCCGTTTTTATCGCATTATACCTCCATAGATTAATTTTAATAGCTGTCAAATTGTATTTTATAGATTTGCTGTTCGGTGATATTTTTTCAAGTTCTAACAATTCGTCATAAACAATTAATCCTTGCCTGAAATCCAACATATATTTAAAAGCCAGGTTCTTATTTAATATTTCAGCGAATTTGTCATTTTTAGGAATTGTCATTTCATCTAAAAACTCTGGAGACACCTCTTTTGTTTTTATTCTTTCAAAAATAGAATTTTGAATATCGTTGGCTTCACTTACAATTTCTGAAGTTACAGCATCATTAAATTTAACCAATAAATTATTAGCAGATTCAACCTGGTATTTATCCTTTTTTTCCAGTTCCAATTCTACAACAGCTTTTCTATGGTTTTTAAAAATAGGCTCCATTTCTCTGGAAAGTGCTCCAGCAATTTTTTCTTTAACTTCTTTTTTATTTAATAATAACAGGGTCCTGTATTTAGTTAATTTTATGTCATTTAAAAAATCCACCCAGTTTTCAGAGGAAGACACTTCGGTTAAAATTGTTGGCTTTTGAAAAGACTGCAATGCGGCAACAATACTGTTTGCTCTAAGTTTTTGCAATTCAATATTTCTACTTTCAATACCTTCGATTGAAGAATACGCATTTATTTTTATTGATTTAATATTAAAATCTGTAATTCTTAAAGAATCATAAATTGGTTTAATATCGGCCTGTGAATAAGTTGATTTATTCTTTTTAAATGGAATAATAAACTTTAAGGTTTTGTTTTGGGTTTGATAACTTGCTTTATTGATTGATGTTATTTGCTTTGAATTATACGTTAAAGAATCCAGAAACATTCCCATATCGAGCAAATCTCGAGAATAGGATTCTAAATCATAAATAACATAATAACGGCATAAGTTTTTATTGCCTAAAAACAGAATATTATATTCTAATTCTTTATTTAAAAATTCTGATGGCAATTCGCCAACATACGACAGAAATCTGTTTTCTGAGGTTGCCTTTAAGCCGTTTTTTAATTCTTTAGAATATACCGGCTTTAGTAAAAACCCTCTTAATTGCGTGTTCTCAATTGATTTTACATCACATGAATATCGGTCTTTTAAAACCACCTCAATAGCAACACCATCTCCTTCGTTTTTAAACAATAAATTAAACCAGTTTTTATCATTTACTTCGAAATATAGCTTGTTGTTTTCTCTTTTAATTGAAAACTTAACTTCTTTTGGTTTTTGACTAAACGCTTGTAAACATTCCTTACACTTTTGGTTAGTATCTTTACCTGAGAAAATAATATCATAGGTATTCTGAGAGAATATTATACCAGTGAAGAATAGCAAAAATGAGGTTAAAATAAAAGGTCTAACATTCATTTTATGAGAGAGATTAAGAATTATATTTAAAAAATTAAAGTTAATAAATACTTTCGAGTAATAAAATACTTACTATAATATTCTACTTTTATGAATCTTTTTTAGGAAAAGCTTTTTTATTAAAAACCAAAAGCATAATAAATCCGCTACTTATTGCCATATCAGCAATATTAAATACAGGCTCAAAAAATGTAAAAAACTTTCCTCCAAAAAAAGGCAACCATTCTGGTAAATACCCTTTCCATATAGGAAAATAAAGCATGTCAACCACCTTTCCATGAAGCAATCCATCATAACCACCTTCAATTGGTAAAAAGGTCGCAACTTGTCCATGGCTATCTTCAAAAAATATGCCATAAAACACAGAATCTATAATATTGCCCAGTGCTCCTGCAAAAATTAATGCAATAGCAATTATTAATATTTTTGAATTTTTCTTTCTGGTTGCATCAAAAAGCCAAAAGGCAATACCTATTACGGCAATAATTCTAAAAATTGTTAAGGCTATTTTTGCAGTCCTATCAGAAATAAAGGATATAAAATCGCTAATTTTAGTTCCCCATGCCATGCCATCATTCTCAACAAAATAAACTCTAAACCAACTAAAAATAGGGTATTCGTCACCCAAAGCGAAATGAGTTTTTATATAAATTTTGCTTATTTGATCTATAATTAAAATTATACTGATTAATAAAATTGACTTTTTTAAAGACATAGAATAGGGTATAAAAATAAAACGTCTCAAGATATGAGACGTTTCAAATATATTATTTTATTAACTTATTGTTGCATGTTTTTTGCTTCAATACTCAAGGTGGCATGGGGCACTAGTTTTAATCGTTCTTTATTAATAAGTTTCCCTGTAACTCTACAAATACCATAGGTTTTATTTTCAATTCGAATCAGGGCATTTTTTAAATCACGAATAAATTTTTCCTGTCTTATTGCCAATTGAGAGTTAGACTCCTTACTCATTACCTCACTACCTTCATCAAATGCTTTAAATGTAGGTGAGGTGTCTTCTGTACCATTGTTATGATCATTCATATAGGCACTTCTTATAAGCTCTAGATCGTTTTGAGCTTTTTGTATTTTCTCTTTGATTAATTCTTTAAACTCAGCTAAATCACTATCTGAATATCTTACATTAGTATCTTCACTCATAATTTTAATGTTTTTTAATAAACAATTTAGTATTTACATCATCAAAGGCAATTTCTATACCATTGTCTATTTGTTCAATAATTTCTAATTCTTCTGTTAATGTTTCTGCCTTTATATACGTAATATTTGTATTAACTGCAGAGACAATATTTTCGTCCTTTTGAAGCAACACATCAATTCTATCTGTCACTTCAAACCCGGAATCCTTACGTAAGTTTTGTATTCTGTTTACTAACTCTCTTGCGATACCTTCTTTTCGTAATTCCTCGTTAATGGTAACATCTAAAGCTACTGTTAAAGACCCTTCATTTGCTACAAGCCATCCTTCAATATCTTGAGATGTTATTTCTACATCTGTGCGCTCTAAAGTAATATTTTTTCCATTAATAGCAATTTCAATACTACCATTTTGCTCTATTTTGTTAATATCTTCTGAAGTAAAGTTAATTACCTCATTGGCAATGGCCTTCATATCCTTTCCAAAACGAGGACCTAAAGTCTTAAAATTAGGTTTTATTTGTTTTACAAGAATACCTGAAGCATCATCTAACAATTCAATTTCTTTAATATTAACTTCGTGTTTTATTAAATCTGAAACTGCTAAAATCTCCTCCTTTTGGGTAACATTATTAACAGGAATCATAATTTTTTGAAGCGGCTGTCGGACTTTTATTTTCTCTTTGGCTCTTAACGACAAAACCAAAGATGATATTGTTTGGGCGTTTTCCATTTTACGCTCTAAGGATTTATCTACGAATGATTCCTCAAACTCTGGGAAATTAGCTAAATGAATACTTTCAAAAGTTTCCTTTTTAGTTACTGAATTTAAATCCATGTACAGTTTTTCCATAAAGAAAGGCGCAATTGGTGCTCCTAACTTAGCTATAGTTAACATACACGTATATAGTGTTTGATAAGCTGATATTTTATCTAGTTGATAATCGCCTTTCCAGAAACGCCTTCTGCTTAGTCTTACATACCAGTTACTTAAATAATCTTGTGTAAAATCTGAAATTGCTCTGGCTGCTTTGGTAGGCTCATAATCAGCATAAAACTCATCTACCTTTTTAATTAAAGTATGCAGTTCAGATAATATCCAACGGTCAAGTTCTGGTCTTTCAGCTAATTCAATTTCAGCCTCAGAATACGTAAATTTATCAAGGTTTGTATATAACGAGAAAAACGAATAGGTATTATAAAGTGTTCCGAAAAATTTACGTTTTACTTCTTCTATTCCTTCTAAATCAAACTTTAAATTATCCCAAGGATTGGCATTGCTAATCATGTACCAACGCGTGGCATCGGCTCCATAAGTTGATAACGTCTCGAATGGGTCAACGGCGTTACCAAGTCGCTTAGACATTTTTTGTCCGTTCTTATCTAACACCAAACCATTAGAAACTACATTCTTATACGCGACAGAATCAAAAACCATAGTAGCGATAGCATGAAGCGTATAAAACCACCCGCGAGTCTGATCAACTCCTTCCGCAATAAAATCTGCAGGATAAGAGGTGTGGCTGTCAATTTTTTCCTTATTTTCAAAAGGATAATGCCATTGTGCATATGGCATGGAACCAGAATCAAACCAAACATCAATCAAATCGCTTTCACGTTTCATGGGTTTGCCTGAATCTGATACTAAAACAATAGCATCTACAATGTTTTTATGCAAATCTATTTTTGCATAGTTTTCTTCTGAATTGTTTCCAACTTCAAAATCTTCAAAAATATCTTTTGAAAGGACACCTGCTGAAACCGCTTTAGCCATTTCAGACTTCAACTCTTCAACAGAACCTATACATATTTCTTCTTTTCCATCTTCTGTTCGCCATAATGGTAATGGAATACCCCAATAGCGTGAACGAGATAAGTTCCAGTCATTAGCATTCGCTAACCAATTGCCAAAACGACCAGTACCTGTTGCTTTTGGTTTCCAGTTTATGGTTTCATTAAGTTCAAACATTTTGTCCTTAACATCCGTTACTTTAATGAACCACGAATCTAATGGATAATATAAAATAGGCTTGTCTGTTCTCCAACAGTTTGGATAACTATGTTTATATTTTTCAACTTTAAAAGCCTTATTTTCTTCTTTTAATTTAATGGCTAGCTCTACATCAACTGAACGCTCAGGTTCTTCTCCATCATTATAATATTCATTCTTAACATATTTCCCGGCATATTCTCCCATTTCCGGTCTAAACTTCCCTTGTAAATCTACCAAGGGCACCAAATTTCCATTTTCGTCCTTTACCAGCATTGGAGGCACTTCTGGGGTGGCTTGTTTTGCTACCATGGCATCATCTGCTCCAAAAGTTGGTGCTGTATGCACAATTCCCGTTCCGTCTTCGGTGGTTACAAAATCTCCAGAAATAACTCTAAAAGCATTTTCTGGATTGTCATTTGGCAATGCATAGGGCAATAACTGTTCGTAAGTGATACCTACTAAATCTTTCCCAATAAAATCTTTTATTACATAAAAAGGAATCTTTTTATCTTCTGGTTTATATGAAGACAATTCTGATTTATTCTCAACTTGATTAAACTTCCCAGCAAATTGATAGCTCACTAATTTTTTAGCCAGTACTACTTTTATGGGTTCAAAAGTATATTGATTATAAGTTTCGACTAAAACATAATCAATTTTTGGACCAACCGTTAAAGCGGTATTACTTGGCAAAGTCCAAGGCGTAGTTGTCCAGGCTAAAAAGTGTATCTCCCCTTCATTTTGCAAAAAATGAGGAAGAGATTCTGATTTTGCTTTAAATTGAGCTACTACTGTTGTGTCCGTTACATCCTGATATGTTCCTGGTTGATTCAATTCATGAGAACTTAATCCAGTTCCAGCTTTTGGTGAATAAGGCTGAATGGTATAGCCTTTATACAATAATTGCTTATCGTAAATTTGTTTTAATAACCACCATACACTTTCCATGTATTTAGGCTCGTAGGTAATATAGGGATCATCCATATCTACCCAATACCCCATTTTTTGCGTCAGGTCATTCCAAACATCAGTATAACGCATTACTGCTTTTCTACATGCAGCATTATAATCTTCAACTGAAATAGTTTTTCCAATATCTTCTTTGGTAATTCCAAGTTCCTTTTCCACACCAAGTTCAATCGGTAAGCCATGTGTATCCCAACCTGCTTTACGTTTCACCTGATATCCTTTCATGGTTTTATAACGAGGAAAAATATCTTTTATAGCGCGCGCCAAAACGTGATGTACACCGGGAAGTCCGTTCGCCGAAGGTGGGCCTTCAAAAAACACAAATGGCTCATGCCCTTCACGGGTTGTAACACTTTTTTCAAATATATTCTGTTCTTGCCAGTAGTTAAGAATTTCTTCTGCAACTTTTGGTAAGTCAAGTCCTTTATATTCAGGAAATTTAGCACTCATTATATCAAAATTCTAATCGAGGTGCGAAATTAAGAAATTTTGATAAAATAGAAGGTCTGAGATGAAACTATTTAACTTTAAAATTAATATCTAATTTTAACAATTAGTACGCTTAAACTTTTGAATATCAAAAAAGAAGATATCTCTAAATAGAAAACTAATAAAATTTAGTAGTTATAGTTTAGAAAACGGTAATGGTTTTAAAAATATTCGATAAATATTTGATACCGTGTTCTCATATTCTGGTAACTGAACAATTCTTTGCCATTCTGGATGTGGTCCAAATTTTTCCCAGTTAGCATTGCGTTCTTCCATGTCTTTAAAGGCAATCATATAAGTCAAACAGGGCATTTGGGGTCCAGCTATTTTTTCGCCAAAAAAAACTGAATGCAACCCTACATCATCAAAAATTTTGAACTCACTTTCATTAAACATTTTTATTTTTCTCTGCAACGCATCTTCATTATAGGCTTCATAAGTTCTTAATTCAAATACTGTGGATTCTTTAGAAGGTTTTATCATTTTTGGCAAACCATCAAAAGCAATAAAAAGAGAGGTCTCATACCTTACAAAAGGGAAATCTTGAGGCGAAGTCTTCATATAAATATTTGAGGCTGTTTTATAATCTTCATCGCTCTTTAATCCTTCTACCGTTTGATAATAATCATTTATATTTTTATAAGGAATAATTACATATATTTTTTTTGGCATAGCATCGCCAATTTCCTCAAAAACACCTATGTTAAATATTTCATTTTTATTCAAAGCCGGGATTAGAGATTTTTCAATATAATCAAATAATATATTGGCTGGTTTACCAAAATTTAATTCATAGGTCCTTAACTCATAAACCTCCTTTTGACCAAAGCTAAACGAACAAAATAGAATTGAAATTATCAGAAACGTTTTTCTCATCACATATTTATTTTAATTTGTTTTTAAATTTAAACAATTATTCAAGAACCCAAACATTATGGTTAAACTTGATACGAAGGCAAATAAAAAAACCGAAACAATTGCTTCGGTTTTTTTATATTTTGATATCATAATTTAGTTTATAATTATCTTTTTGGTGATGACTTGATTTGAATCGGTTCTAAACCATGCGATATAGGTTCCAGTGGATACATTTGGAAGCCTTAAACCGTTATTTAACGTTTCTCGAGGAACATTGTTTAGTGCCATGACTGACTGTCCTAAAGTATTAATTAACTCAAATCTTTTTACTTCTCCATTTAACTTTTTAACAAAAATTGTGTGTGACTTATTTTGATAAAAAATGAAATTTTCATCGGCTTGTGCCTCTTCAATCCCTAAAGTTTTAGATTGTGACTGAAATACAATTTCAAATCTGTTATTAAACTTTCCAGCATCTGAACTAAAACCATAAGGTAGCTCTTGAGTTAAATCAAAATATTCGCCCGTTAAATTGTCTTTTAGATAAATTTCTTGAGTCGTTTCAATGTTTTCTAATTCTGTAATTCTTATTTCAAACGTATTACTTCCTGATGATTTGAAATTCAAAGGAATAACCTTGTCGTCTGAAATTGTGCTATAGGCCTGGATATTCATGTTCTTACCTTCAAAATTCAGGTTTAAGTCATTATTATTATCCTCTCCACACTCCGCATCGTATCCATAATCAAAATCATCTGAAGTAAACTCACTAAAACCTAACAACAACTCTCTTCTAGTGGCAGGTCCCTTTACAGTATTAAACTCTAATCGAATTTTTTGAAATAGATTAGTTGTGTCTTCTTCACCTCCAGCAGCAGACGTCTCGTTTTGTGATGCATCTCCTTTAGATTTTGAATTACCAGATTTAAAGAATGTAGAGCCATTATTGTAGGTACCATCTGCATCTACTTCCTTAATAAAAACGCGCTGACCATTATTAAATTCCACCTGTCCATTTGCAACAACCTCAACAATAAACCCTTGTCCCATTGGAAGGAATCGTGTTGGTGTTTTTGTTCCATCTTGTGATCCATTGTTAGATCCGTTAATCCCCACAAATTGATAAGCCCTAGTCGATCCTAATTTATTAACTTGTGCATAACCTCCGTTATATTCATTTAAATAATGAGAACTTCCACTCCATTGTTGCCATAACTGTAACGTACCGCTAATAACACCTGCATTATCATCAATAAATTTATGTATGTTGAGTGCTGAAGCGTATGGGTTTCCTAATAGATAACTTGTTGCAGACACAGAGGCTACCGATCCTGGACCGCCTTTATCTGTAACATCAATTAAAATGGTTCCATTATTTGGTTTACCTTCAAATATATACTGCTCTTCAGTCCCAGGATTTCCTGCTCCCTTCTGAGTATAACCAACACCTGGTTTTATATTTGAAGTCGGCGAAATTTTTATCCAGTCCCAATAGGTAACCCCATTTACAAAAGTATATAACCAATACTTACTGATTTTACCTGCCTGTGAATATGCTGAAGTAAACTGTACTGGGAACCCGGTTGGATCTTTTAATAATTCTAATCTGAAATTAGTGTTGTTTGAATTATTTGAAGAAGTGTTATTGTCTGTCAATGTAGTTACTCCTGTAGCGCCTACTGGAGAACCCCAGTAATTATACCAATAAGAGCTGGCTACACCTTCCTGTCGTCTTAAAATCTTTCCAGTTGATGAAGTTACCAAATCACTATGGTTTGTTTGTATTAACTGTGAATCGTCGGACAAATCCATGGTACCGTTCAACTCTAAATATGAGCTATTTTCAACTAAATGATCTCCTTGTAATGTTAAAGTTGTATTTGCATCAATTATTAATCCTGTCGTTTTAACATCATGATTTATAGTTACATCATTTGATATCCTAACAATACTCCAGTCTTTATTGTTTGCAGTATTTTGTATATCCCATTTATTACCATGTAACCACGTTGATTGTGCATCCCAAGAGCCATTTGACAACGTGACATAGGGCATTGGTGCTGTCTGCTCTTCTATTGCATCAATATTGTAAAGTGTGATATTATTATTATGCTCGGAATAATCTAAAATATTACAACTTTTTATTTCAGTCATTGGATAATAAGCAATTAAGTTATTCCACGCCACTATGTTTCCTGTATTAACATCCTTAACATCTTTAGGAACTATAGACCCTTTTACATTCCCTGAATTGTTTTCGACTTCCTGATAAACCATTTGCTGTATCTGACTATCAGTTAACAATGTATTAAACACTCTTACTTCATCTATATTTCCTTTAAAATAGTTTCCATTTCCTAATTTATCTGAAAATCTTCCTATTTCAAATGTATTATTAGAATTACTACTAACGGCAAGAGCAGCACCCGTTATTCCTGTATCTTTTGTCTGTTCTAATACACCATCCACATAAATTTTAATTAATCCTGTGCTACTTGAAAAGCTTCCAGTTAAATGATGCCATTCGTCTAATTCAATAGGGTTCATTGTGAATCCTCCTGCTTTTTTTTCTGAATCTCCAGCAGTTGTGACACTAAATGTTGGTTTAGTTCCATTTTTTAACCACAACTTAAATGCAACATCTTCACTTGCAATAACCATATCTGTAAAATTACCAGTGTCCCCTTTTACCCAAGCCATAATTGTCACTTCATTCAACCCATCAACCAGTTTATTTCTTGACAAATAATCATCAACACCATCAAAATATATTGTGGCATTTGTAGGCGGTGAAAAATTAAAATAATCTCTATAATCCAAATCTCCACCTGAATTTATATTCGTATTAGCATCACCAAAAATGGTTGCAAGATCATTTAAATCCCCTATTGTTACGTTATCATTTACATCTAAATAAGATGTTATACTATCTAAATTATCATCCAGGCCATCATTATCAACATCAATATTTGAAATCGTATTCGATTTTCCGTTTTCGTCTATATCCAGTGTACCATCATTATCAGAATCCGTATCAAGAAAATCTTTAATACCATCACCATCTGTATCTTGAATTTGAGTTAAATCCGTTCCTCCCATAGCCGCTTCATAGGCATCATCCACACCATTACTATTTACATCAGTAATACTTGCGCTCACATTGCTTGGTGGAATATACCCAATAGTAGGTTGTGCTTCTATATTGTCTGGAATACCATCGCCATCACTATCAATATCTAAATAATCAAAATTATAATCTGAATCATTAGAGCTTTCAGCGACAACATAATTTACGGTTCCACAATTAGGTGAAACTTGAACAGCATCTGGAATACCATCGGTACCAACAACATTACTAACTACGCCATTTGTATTATTTTGTCCATGACCAGCTTCATCAGCATCAAAAATGCCATCATTATCACTGTCAAGGTCAAATATGTTTGCAACGCCATCACCATCGGTATCAAGATTTGAACCTGTTATTTTTACAGATCCTTCATCAAAATTCCCATAATCGGACATGGTAATCACAAATGAATAGGTTCCTGGATTTAATGTAACCGTACCTTGCACCAAAGCCCAAGGAGTTGCTTTTGAAGATCCGTTTTGAATTGGTATTGGAATAGTTCCTGTATTGGAAATTAATGCGCCTCCGTTTCCAACACCTGAGTAAATTGCAAGTTTGGCAGTCGCCGTATTATTATCATCTCTTGGAGAAAAATAGCCAGAATAGGTTATGTTAACCGTTGATGTAATTTTAAATGATTGGTAAATATCTGCATTACCATTCACATCAAGATAATGTTGCTTAAATCCAACAACGTTTGTGTTAGAATCTGCGTCAAAAGGAGGTCCTCCCCATCCGTAATCATATACGCCACCATCCACCTGAACAACATTTGGTGTCCCACCAGAACCTAAGCCTCCTGGTATTAAAATCCATGGCAAAATGGTAGTGGCATTAACACCCTCACCGGCCTGGTTATTTCCGTTATTAGGAACAGGTACATATTCAAAGCCACCATAACTTAGTATATTGTTTTCTTGAGAATCTAATATGCCATCATTATCATCATCTAAATCGACAGAATCTGAAATTCCATCACCATCATAATCCGTCATCGGTATTACTAACTGATTTAAACAACCCCAAATATAATTGTAATTTGTGCCTTCAAAATTCCAGCTTAAATTATCAATTCCCGACGAAGCAGTCTTATATGAACTATAAAAACGGTCTGCTCCGTTAGCATTATTTTTATAAAATAACCGTGTTTGACCAGAACCTTCAGTTGCTGTTTTATCGGCTAATGATAAGAAGTCCATCGCAAAACTATCTTCAGTACAATCAATAGTTTTTGACACATTACCTGAACTTCCATTTACTTTTTGGATAGATGAAAAAATATTACTTTGATTGACATTCCCAAAACTTGTAGCGGCTAAAGTGATATCGGTACTATTACTAGTATTAATAGATAACGCATTTGTTCCAACGGGTGGGTTAATAATTGTATAAACCGCAATTGTTACGGAATTACGCGTTGAACTTTCTACTAAGGTTAAATTTGACCCTCCATACTTTAATGTATTTATATTAGATAAAGACGACTTAAGAAGTAATGACACCACAACAACAGAATTTGATAACCCTGAAGAAACGGTATGATTAATAGTCAAGTTTCTAGATTCTTTAACACTTCCAGTTATTGTTTGATCAACTTGAATTTGTCCTAAAACTGTATTATAATATAAACTGATTATTATACAAAAGAGAGCTTTAAATAGTAATTTTGTATTCATAACTTTGATAGATTTGGGATCAATCAATATGCACTATTACATGTTAATTACCTACATTATAAGTAATTACATTTTTTACGTTAAAACATTTACAAAACACGCCTTGTGTTTTATAAACGCCAAAAAATTCGACAATCTACATTTAAAACTTTAAGCTTTTTTTGCAAAAAACATTAGGTTAAAACCTATTTTAAAGTTTTTATTTTCTGTTTTTAATGGTTAATTAAAAACAAACTAAAATTCAGTACTCTAGTGTTTTAGGTTAAAAATATTACGAGGGAAGTAAACCTAATAAGCCAAATTAATGGTTATCAATAAATTAATTAAAGCAATATTATGAATAAAAATAAGAATAACCTAGTGAAATAATGATTTTTTATCGTTAAACCGCATTTTTTATCGCTGTATGACGTAATTCAATATAATAATTGTACGAATATTAATCATTTTATTCTAAACTATTTGACTTAAATAAGTTGATTTACAACATCTTCAATTTTAGAGATGAGATGAATCCTTATGCCAGTATTTTTTAATGATATTTTATTGTACTTAGATACATAAATAGTGGAAAAACCAAGTTTCTCGGCTTCAATTATTCGTTGTTCAACACGTTGTACCGGCCTAATCTCGCCAGAAAGTCCAACTTCGGCAGCAAAACAAACATCCTTTTGCAAGGCGGTATCTTCATTTGAAGATAAAATAGCGGCTACGACCGCCAAATCAATAGCAGGATCATCAACATTTATTCCACCTGTAATATTTAAGAAGACATCTTTAGCACCTAACCTAAAACCTGCACGCTTTTCCAAGACTGCCAAAAGCATATTTAATCGTTTCGCATTAAAGCCTGTCGCACTACGCTGTGGTGTTCCATAAACAGCTGTACTTACCAAAGCTTGTACTTCAATCATTAATGGTCGCATACCTTCCAAAGTTGCGGCAATAGCATTACCAGAAAGTTCCTCGTCTTTTCTGGAAATTAAAATCTCTGAAGGATTAGAAACTTCACGCAATCCGGAGCCCTGCATCTCATAAATCCCCAATTCGTTGGTTGAACCAAACCTGTTTTTATTGGCTCTCAATATCCTAAAAACATGATTTCTGTCTCCTTCAAATTGCAAGACTGTATCAACCATATGTTCCAGAATTTTTGGTCCGGCTATATTTCCATCTTTAGTAATATGTCCAATTAAAATAACTGGTGTTGCAGTTTCTTTAGCAAATTTAATAAGCTCAGAAGTACATTCTTTAATTTGAGAAATACTTCCGGAAGAGGATTCAATATAGTCGCTGTGTAAGGTTTGTATAGAATCAATTACCACAATATCTGGTTTCAGTTCTTCAATTTGCTTAAAGATATTTTGGGTTTTAGTTTCGGTTAAAATATAACAATTGGTGTTTCCCGGATAAATTCGTTCCGCACGCATCTTTATCTGCTTTTGACTTTCTTCACCAGAAACATATAATGTTTTATAAGGTAATTTTAAAGAAACTTGGAGTAGTAATGTACTCTTACCAATACCGGGCTCTCCCCCAAGAAGAATTAATGACCCAGGAACAATTCCGCCTCCCAAAACACGATTAAACTCCGCATCAAAAGTATCTAACCTCGATTCCTGGGCAGTATCAATATCCTGAATTAATAAGGGTTTAGAAACTCTTTTTGGTGATTTGTCTGAGGTTTTCCAATCGCTTTTTTCTTTGGTTTGTAAGACTTCTTCAACAATAGTATTCCATTCTTTACAGGCAGTACACTGTCCCTGCCATTTAGCAAATTGAGTACCGCAATTCTGACAAAAAAAAGTTGTTTTTAATTTAGCCATTTTTAGTATCCAAAATCAGCTTTAATAGCATCGGCCTTTTCTAACATTAAATCCTTAGTGATACCTCCAATTTCTTCGAACGAATAACCTGATTGATAGGTTCTCATAGCTTTTTTAGTCTCCCCTGTTTCTTCATAAAAACGTGCTAAATAATAATTTCCTAGCAACGTATCAGGGTATTGATCACGCGCTAATTTACCCAATTCTTCAAAATAATTGAACTCTTCTTTCTTCTCTATTGCAGCAGCAATGGCCTTGAAGTCGTTTATAAGAATTTGTTTGTCTATCCCAAATAAGGTCTTAATTGTTTTGTACTTATCCTGAAGATAAACAACTGGTGAAGACTCAAGTTTTAAGATGGTTTCTTTGTATTCATCTTTAGAAATTGGCTGAAAAACAGAAAAAATATCTTCAATAGCCTTTGGGATAGCATGCGTTGGAATTGTATAGTGTGTAGCGCCTTCAAACTTGTCAAAATAGTAATGAAGGTTTTTATTATCAAGCCCGGAAAGACTGTTATTTAATCCTTCTGTATCATTCAAAATTGAAGGAACATCACCGGTTGATGTCGCCAAATAATAAAAAGTTTCACTTTCGAACTTACTAAGTCTCTCAGAAACAAAGGCAGCTGTTTTAGGAGCTAGTTCGGGGCTAAACACGAGATATGCCTGAAATATTGGTTGTTGTTTAAGTAAAAAATAATTTATAAAATTAGCGGTTTCTCCGTGACCAACAATAGCTTTAAAATTTCCCACTTTATATTTATTTTGAATATGAGTTAGGAGTTCCCCTCCAATAAATTCAAAAAAATTAGCACCAGATTCTATTGGTAGTGAATTTTGCTCTGAGTACATGGAATCATCATACCTTTTTTCTTCCTGATTAATGCCAACGACAATAGCAGCTGGCATATCTTCCCAATAAGAAAAATAATCAACATTACCTGCAACTGCTTCAAACATATAATCCCCGTCTAAAACAACAATTAAAGGATAGGTTTTTTTATCATCATTGCTATAACCCCTTGGCAACTGTATTTTAAGTTCACGTGATTCCCCTAGTTTATAAGACTCAATTGGTTCGTAAATAACTTGACCTTGAAAAACGTGGTATGAAAACACCGATAATAAAAAGCAAATAATAGATTTCATATATTTGATTTGAGTTTTAATATATGGCAAGGTAATAAATAAAGCGAAAGTTTAAAAACAAAGTATTCTAAACCTTATTACTCATTTCATGCTGCTTTTTTTGCTGTTTTCTATTATAAATAGGCAGGTAAATTAATGATAATGCCCCAAAGACTATAATCATTAGTGTTTGTGAAGACCAAATAATCCAACCAAAAGCCAAACTAGGCTCTTTTGCAATTCCAAAAATTGAAAAGGCAGCAAAAATTGCCAGAGGATAGGAGCCAATACCTCCATTGGTAGCAGCAATACTAAAGCTTGCAGAAATAAATCCAACTAAAATAGCCCCCATAGAAATTTGGTCCAATTCGCTTACAGCGAAAGACGTTACGTAAAACATGAGTACATACATAACCCAAATAAATACAGTGTGGACTAAAAAGGGCCATTTTTTATCCATTTTAAAAATACTGAAAACCCCCTCTAATAATCCTTTAATAAAAGATTTGATTTTTAAAGCTATTTTAAACTTGCTATGCTTAATGAGTTTTAAAAATCCAAATGCTAACAGTAGTAAAATTATTCCTCCAATTGCAATTTTGGAGAGATTAAATTTAGCTACGAGAAAACTATATATAAAATCAAACTGTAGAAATAAAGTGATTAAAATAATACCACTCATCATTATTAAATCGGCAATCCGCTCAGAAACAATAGTGCCAAAGCCTTTTTCAAAAGGCACTTTTTCATAATTTGATATAATTGAAGCCCTGGCCACTTCACCAGCTCTTGGAATAGTATAATTAATTAAATATGCGGCAAATACAGCCATAAAACTGTTTCCAAATTTAATTTTATATCCTAAAGGTTCAAGCATAAACAACCAGCGATAGGCTCTTGAGATATGACTTAATATTCCCAAAAACAAGCCTAGAATTATCCATTTATAATCGGCCTTTTTTAAATAAATAAATAACTCATCTAAGGAAACTTGTGAAAGGGCATACCAAACCAAAATAACTCCCAGTAATAGTGGTAGTACAATCTTTAGAATTCTCTTTATGTTTTGAGACAACAGTTTATTTTAAGAGGTTGGTAGCCTCATCTGGAAACACTAAAGAAGGCTTAAATGTCTTTGCTTCTTCAAAATCCATAAAGGCATAGGTTATCAATATTAAAGTATCTCCAACGGAAACTTTTCTAGCTGCTGCTCCGTTTAGAGTAATTTCCCCACTATTTCGTGGACCAGGTATAACATAAGTGTCTAATCGCTCACCATTATCGTTATTGACAATCTGAACTTTTTCGCCTTGAATAATATTAGCAGCATCCATTAAATCCTCGTCAATAGTTATGCTACCTATATAATTAAGGTCTGCTCCTGTACATTTTACTCTGTGAATCTTCGATTTTACTACTTGAACTTGCATGTGGCAAAGATAATTAATTTAATGCGATATTATCAATGAGCCTAATATCACCGGCATAAACCGCTATAAAAGCTCTGTATTTTTTATTTTCAGATTTCCGTTTCATCTCCTTTAACGAATCTACTTCAGAAATATTAAAATATTCTAAGGTTAATATTTTATTGTTTTCAAATTGATTATTGACCCATTTAGATACTTGATTAGCACTTTTTGTGCCAAAAAGTGTTTTGGCAGTTTTTAGCGTTTTATATATAAAAGGGGCTTCTCTTTTTTGTGAGTCTGTCAGTCTGGCATTGCGCGAACTCATAGCCAAACCATTGAATTCTCGTTCAATTTTACAACCCACTACATTTACAGGAATATGATATTTTTCTACTAGTTTTTTGATTATTTGAAGTTGTTGAAAATCCTTTTCACCAAAATAGGCATTATCGGGTTTTACAATTTCAAACAGTCGCTTTACAATAGTACCAACGCCATTAAAATGCCCTTTCCTGAACTTGCCTTCCATTTCGTTTTCCAAACCATCAAAATCAAATTGTTGAGCAGTGGTGTTTCCTTCATACATCTCATGAACCGTAGGTGCAAAAACTAAAATTTCCTTAGAAATTGACTCTAATTGCGCAATGTCTTTTTCTAAGTTCCTTGGGTACTTATTAAGATCATCAGTATTATTAAATTGTGTTGGATTTACAAAAACACTTACAAAAACTTTATCATTATTAGCCATCGCTTTTTCAACCAATGCCAAATGCCCTTTATGTAATGCACCCATTGTGGGAACGAAACCAATACTAAATTGCTGTGCTTTGATTGCAGCAATTATATTTGATATTTCCTTTACGTTTGAAAAAATCTCCACTTTTTAATAAAAATTTAACGGGTGCAAACTTAAGATTTTACATTCAATCTGCATAAAATTTTGTACTTTTGCGTGTTTTTTATTTTGATTTTTTAAAAAGAACTCAATTTACACCCCTTGCTAATTTCAATTATTTACAACAAACAATTGAATTGCTTGGAACATTTAGATATAAAAAAGTAGCAAAAACTAACATATGAAAGATAAGAGGATATTGTATGTATCATCTGAAGTAGTGCCTTATTTACCTGAAACCGAAATTTCTTCAATGTCATTTGAAGCTCCTAGATTAGTAAATCAACAAGGTGGCCAAATAAGAATCTTCATGCCAAGATATGGTAACATTAATGAGAGAAGACATCAATTACATGAAGTGATAAGACTATCTGGTATAAACTTGGTGATAAATGACTTAGACATGCCTCTTATTATTAAAGTAGCATCAATTCCTAAAGAACGTATTCAAGTTTATTTTATTGATAATGATGAGTATTTCAAGAGAAAAGCAACTTTAACCGATGAAGCAGGAAATTTATTTCCAGATAACGATGAACGCGCCATATTTTTTGCTAAAGGCGTCATTGAAACTGTTAAGAAATTAAATTGGTCTCCAGACGTTATTCATGTTCATGGATGGTTGGCATCATTATTGCCTCTATATCTAAAAGAATATTATAAAGATGAGCCATTATTTACTGAAAGTAAAATTGTAACATCTGTTTACAATCAAAGTTTTGATGATACGTTGAATGTAGATATGCTGAACAAGATTAAATTTGATAATATTGAGGAAGATAAAATTAACGTTTTAGCTGCTCCTTCGTATATAAACTTAATGAAAATTGCCATTAATCATTCAGATGCTTTAATTGTGGGCTCTGAAACTATCCCTAAAGATTTAGAAACGTATTTAAAAAATTCGAATAAACCGATTTTAGAATACAAGTACAAAGATGAATTTGGTGAAGCTTACTCAGAATTTTTAAATTCTCAAGTTTTAAGTTAATCGTCCCCCTTCCAATTAAGCTATGAAAAAAATATTTAAACCCTTTAAGTTTACTAGTTTTTTAGTATTAACTATACTGACTGTTTTTGCGTGTAATCAAGATTTCACTTCTCTAGAAAGTGACGTTATAGGTCTTAAAAACTTTAACACCGGCAGCTACCCAATACCGATTACATCTTACAACAAAAAACTTGATTCTTTAAGAATAAATAATTTAAGCGCTAATTTACTAGGTGTTTATAATGACCCTGTTTATGGTCAATCTACGGCTAGTATAATTACTCAAATAACACCCACAATTTTTGATCCTTCTTTTGGTGATAATGCTGTTATTGATTCAGTTATTTTAACTATCCCTTATTATAACAAAACAATTAAAGACTCTACAGATGTTAACGGGAATAGTGTTTATTCTATAAAAGATTCTCTTTTTGGAAGTTCTCCTATTAAATTATCTGTTTATCAAAACAATTATTTTCTTAGAGATTTTAACCCAAATACAGAATTAAATGTTTCTCAAAATTATTATTCACACGCAAGTGATACTCCTAATCCTACAGATAATTTTGCAATAACAGAGACAAGTATAATAAATTTTGACAGCCACAAAGGTGCTCTTATTTATGAGGATAATGAATTTATTCCGAGTAGTGAAGCTATTGTTTTAAAAAAGGTAAGTAAAGATGGGACAGAGACCACTGAAAGAATTGCACCTGCTTTAAGAGCTCACTTAGACAAAGACTTTTGGACGGCCACTATTTTTGACAAAGAAGGAAGTGACGAACTAAGAAATGCCAATAATTTTTATAATTATTTTAGAGGTCTTTATTTTAAAGCCGAAGCAATAAATGGTGACGGGAATATGCTATTATTTAATATAGCAGATAATGGCTCAAATATTACTATTTATTATTCCTATGATTCTTCTGCCGATAGTACTGAAAAATTTCAGGACTCCTATGGATTCAACTTTAACGGAAACAAATTAAACCCTTTCATTAATAACTACAATTTAGTTTCCATAGGTGATGGGGATAGAATTAATGGTGACGAAAAATTATACCTAAAAGGATCAGAAGGCTCAATGGCCGTTGTTGACCTTTTTAGCGGAATGGTAAATTGTGAAGGCAGTGAAACAACGGCTATTGAATGCTTTAAAAAAGAATATAGAGCTGTTGACGAAAACGGAGATTACATTTTAAAAAACGGCAATTATGTTCTTAAAAAATTAATTAATGAAGCACAATTAATTATTTATGAGGATGAATCAATGACAGTGCCATCAGAAGATTTTCACAAGTATGACAGAATTTATGCTTATGATGTGAAAAACAATATTCCTTTTATTGATTATAGTTTTGACCCTTCAAGTAATACAGCAGATCCATTAAACTCAAAGATCATTCATTTAGGAAATCGTGTTACAGATGATAATGGTGTGTCAAAATATAAAATTAGACTAACTTCACAATTAAACAATATTTTACAAAAAGACTCCACCAATACTAAAATTGGCTTGGTTTTATCGACAAATGTAAACTATGTGTCTACCTCAAGTATTTTAAATAGCAAAGACCAAGTTACAGGAGTTCCTGCGGCTTCAATTATTACACCTAGGGGTACTGTTGTTTATGGAAGTAATGAAAATGTCCCTGCTAATAAAAGAATGTCATTAGAAATTTATTTTACTGAAAGCAATCAAAATTAATTTATTTGCCTGTAGGAGTTTTAATATAATATTAATTGACTCTTTTAAGCTTTAAAATTGAATTTCAACGTATAAAACATGGACTTTATATAATAAATGTCTTCAATTGGAATTTATTTTTTGATATTTGTTCTGGCTATTAATATT
This sequence comes from Flavobacteriales bacterium, assembly GCA_024641135.1. Taxonomy (GTDB): domain Bacteria; phylum Bacteroidota; class Bacteroidia; order Flavobacteriales; family Flavobacteriaceae; genus Yeosuana. Next base: position 2,707 of record JAHEDS010000011.1, on the reverse strand, counting down.
AACCCAAATCAAATTAATTTATTATGTGTGGAATCGTTGGATATATTGGACCAAGAGAAGCTTACCCAATTATTATTGAAGGCTTAAAAAGACTGGAATATAGAGGTTATGATAGTGCTGGAATAGCCCTATTTGACGGGACTGATTTAAAAGTGTGTAAAACCAAAGGGAAAGTTGTAGATCTTGAAAACAAATTGCACACAGATATTACCAGTACCGGGAACATAGGTATTGGGCACACAAGATGGGCAACACACGGGGTTCCAAACGACGTTAATTCCCATCCGCATTATTCTAATTCCGGAGATTTAGTTATTATTCATAATGGAATTATAGAAAATTATGAATCTCTACGTAAAGAATTAATATCTCGAGGGTATCATTTTGACTCAGATACTGATACTGAAGTTTTAGTTAACCTAATTGAGGATGTTAAAAACAAAGAAAATGTAAAATTAGGTCAAGCTGTACAAATTGCTTTAAATCAAGTTGTTGGAGCTTACGCTATTGCGGTTTTTGATAAAACCCGTCCAAAAGAAATTGTTATTGCTAGATTAGGTAGTCCTTTAGCTATTGGTGTTGGTAAAGATGAATTTTTTATTGCCAGTGATGCCTCTCCTTTCTTAGAATATACTAAAGACGCCATTTACTTGGAAGATGAAGAAATGGCAATTATCAGATTAAATAAAGACATAAAAGTTAGAAAAATAAAAGATGACTCTTCTGTTGTTCCTTATGTACAGACGCTTAAAATGAATTTGGATCAAATCGAAAAAGGTGGTTTTGAGCATTTCATGTTAAAAGAAATATACGAGCAACCAAAAGCAATTATCGACACCTACAGAGGAAGGCTTAACAGGCAAGAAGCTATCATAAAAATGGGCAGTGTTGAGGATAATATGAAAAAATTCTTGAATGCTGACAGAATTATTATTGTGGCCTGTGGAACTTCATGGCATGCTGGTCTAGTCGCTGAATATATTTTTGAAGATTTAGCCAGAATTCCCGTTGAAGTAGAATATGCTTCAGAATTCAGATACCGAAACCCTATTATCACTGAAAAAGATGTTGTTATTGCCATATCACAATCAGGAGAAACTGCCGATACATTAGCGGCCATCAAATTAGCAAAATCTAAAGGAGCTTTTGTTTTCGGTGTTTGTAACGTTGTTGGTTCTTCTATTGCCAGAGAAACAGATGCCGGAGCTTATACACATGCTGGGCCAGAAATTGGAGTAGCCTCAACTAAAGCATTTACTACACAAATTACTGTTTTATCTCTTATTGCACTGCGTTTAGCTAGGGCAAAGGGTACGATTTCAAGTTCAGACTTCCGTCACCATTTGCTAGAACTGGAAATGATTCCTAAAAAAGTAGAAAAAGTATTAGAAGCTAATGAACATATCAAACATATAGCTGAGATTTATAAAGATGTACACAACTTCTTGTACTTAGGAAGAGGCTATAATTTCCCAGTAGCTCTTGAAGGGGCATTAAAATTAAAAGAGATTTCCTATATACATGCTGAAGGATATCCTGCTGCAGAAATGAAACATGGTCCTATTGCTTTAATTGACGAAAACATGCCTATTGTTGTTATTGCTACTAAAAAAGGGCACTATGAAAAGGTAGTAAGTAACATTCAGGAAATAAAATCAAGAAAAGGAAAAATAATAGGTATAGTAACTGAAGGAGACGTCGATGTAAGAGAATTAGCCGATCACGTTATTGAAGTTCCTGAAACATTAGAGTCATTATCGCCTCTGTTAACAACGATCCCTTTACAACTATTATCCTACCATATTGCGGTGTTACTTGGAAAGAATGTTGATCAGCCAAGAAATTTAGCAAAATCTGTTACGGTAGAATAATTTTGTGAAAGGCTTTTTTTAACTTTTCTAAATCAAATACAAAAAGATTTAATTATTCAATCCATAATTAAATCTTTTTGTATTACTAATAATTTAAATAAAGCCCCTGTTTTTTAAGGATTTATATAATGCTTCCGTAAATTTTTATATATTTATGTAATAAAAAGGTTTTTTCTTTTTAATATTGAACACTTAAAACTAATCTAAATCTTATAAATGAAAACAATTCTACCATTTTTACTGTTGTTTTTTTGTGGTTTTTCATATTCACAAACAACTATTTCTGGAACTGTTGTAGATGATAGTGGCCAACCTATTCCAGGTGCTAATATCATAGTAGTAGGAACTACATCAGGAACCGTCACCGATTTTGATGGTGCTTTCACACTCAAAACAAATGTAAATCCACCATTTGCGTTACAAGCAAGTAGTGTTGGTTTTCAATCAGTAACTGAGCAAATTACAACAAATAACCAAACGGTTAATTTTGTGCTTATTGAAGGAACTTCTTTAGATGAAGTTGTTATTTCTGCTTCAAGAACACCTGAGCGTATTTTTGAATCACCTGTTACTGTTGAAAGAATAGGTCTTAAAGAAATTAAAAACACGGCTTCTGTTGACTTTTATGATGGCTTAGAAAACCTTAAAGGAGTGGATGTTAATACAAACAGTTTAACATTTAAATCAATTAACACGAGAGGTTTTGCAACTTTTGCAAATAATAGATTCATGCAATTAGTAGATGGTATGGATAACTCAACACCTGCTTTAAACTTCCCTATTGGAAATTTAGTGGGTATGATTGAGACTGATGTTCAAAGTGTAGAATTACTACC
>JAHEDS010000145.1 GCA_024641135.1 Flavobacteriales bacterium | reverse complement strand
TATAGTCCATTGATTCTCCGTTTCTTCTCGGAAATTATTAACGATTTCACTATCTTAGTTTCTTTATACAATTACCTATGTTCTATAACTATTTTAAAATTTTTACTGGTTTATTTTTTGTCGCCTTAATTGGCTCTTTTTTTAGTTGTAAAGACTTTCAAAAAGGAGATGATGCAAAGGGGTTGGAGACTCCTCCCGGAACAATAAAACCTGTCAATGTCAGTTTTTATCTCACTAAGTCCGATCAATCTGTATTGTTTAAAAAACAAGAAAGCGGCCTTTTACCATTTAACAGTAGTTCAGAGTTTACTATTACTATCTCGCCCAATAAAACATATCAAGAAATAGATGGTTTTGGATATAGTTTAACAGGTGGTAGTGCATTCCATATAAAAAATTTATCATCGTCAACCAGAAGTAAATTGCTCAATGAGCTTTTCAAATGGGATAATGAAAATATAGGTGTAAGTTATTTAAGAATTAGTATAGGAGCTTCTGACTTAGATGCTGCCCCTTTTTCATATAATGACTTACCTGCTAATGAAATTGACCCAGATATGGTTAAATTCTCCATCAATAAAGACAAAGATCATTTGATTCCTGTTTTAAAAGAAATTTTAACCATTAACCCAAATATTAAAATTTTAGGGTCACCTTGGTCTCCTCCAACCTGGATGAAAACCAATAAAAACTCAAAAGGAGGGAGTTTAAAACCAGAATATTATGATGCTTATGCAAAGTATTTCGTAAAGTATATTGAAGCCATGGCTGCTGAGGGTATTACTATTGATGCCATAACTATACAAAACGAACCATTACATCCTGGGAATAACCCCAGCTTACTTATGGAGGCTCCCGATCAGGCTGTGTTTATTAAAAATCATTTAGGACCAGCTTTTGAAACCGCGGGAATAAAAACCAAACTAATTATTTATGACCATAATGCCGATAGAACAGATTATCCTATTTCAATATTAAATGATCCTGATGCAAAAAAATATATTGACGGTTCTGCTTTTCATTTATATGGTGGAAAAGTCGACAATATTAGTTTAGTACATGCTGCACACCCAGACAAAAACTTATATTTTACAGAACAATGGGTTGGTGTAAATTCAGATTTTGAAGGTAATTTAACGTGGCATACCAGAGAACTTATAATTGGAGCCACTAGAAACTGGTGTAAAACTGTTTTAGAGTGGAATTTGGCGGCTGATGCTAACCTAGAACCACACACAGATGGTGGCTGTACAGAATGTTTAGGAGCGCTCACTATTGAAGGTAATTCAATTACTAAAAATGTAGCCTATTATATTATTGCGCACGCTTCAAAATTTGTAAGACCTGGTTCGTTTAGAATTGAATCTAATTACTTGGAAGAATTCCCAAATGTTGCTTTTAAAACACCTACTGGCAAAATAGTGGTCATTGTATTGAACAACACGAAAGTTAAAAAAACATTTAATATTAATATTACAAATGAGGGCATCACAACATCTTTAGATCCCGGAGCCGTTGGTACCTTTGTTTTGTGAAAATAGGTTCGTTATAAATTAGTTAATATTATAGACTCTTAGCCAATCTATATATACTGAACAAGGAAAATCTGCTTCTGGAACTATAGGGCCTCCATAAGTATAATCACTTCCGCCCACACCCACACTTAGTATAACAAACATTTTGTGTTCAAATGGCCGCCATTCACTAAAATGATTGGAATATTCTGACACGGTTACCCTGCGACCATTAATTTGTTGCACAGCCTTTTTGTCTAGGCCATCAATAGAATAAGCTCCGCCGTCATTTAAATAATGAATGTGGTAAACATAATTATCTACAAAAAATTCTATTCTATCATTAAACCAATCTATACCATATTCATGAAACCCCGAACTGCCTGCATTTGCATCTCCGGCTTCTGGAGGATAACCTCCATAATCTGGACTTTCATTAATGGGGGTTTGTTGTGTTTCATAACTATAATAACCCCCTAAATGTCCATGATTCCAATCGTGATATTCATTGTTTTGCCATTCCCAAGCATAGTGAACCGATCCTAAATTATGATGTGGAATTGCCCCAACATATTCCATGATATCAATTTCACCGCCTTGCGGCCACATGATATAATCTAAATTAGATGGTTTTTCCTGAGGCATCATCCAAAAGGCAGCGCCTTGTCCTTTATACTTAACATCTTTAGCATAAACACGAGCCACAATCCGATGTCCTGGCCCCCAAAAACCTTTGTCTTTTGTAGTTATGCGGCCACTCGTATAATCCCTATCCATATAGGTTTCTTTTCTTGTAGTTAAAACAAGACAGCCTCCATCTGCCCCTGCAACCCCAGATTGAATTTTTACATTTTCTTCTCTGTCTGTAGCACGATCTAATTGACCAGTTCCCCAATCACCATTAACCCCTGTGCCCGTTTCGTAATTCCAATTATTAAGATCTAATTGTCCATTATTGAATTCGTCTGACCAAATGAGACCCTCTTTTTCTTCTACATAAACTGTAATTGTAATTGTTTTACTAATAAACCGATCTTGGTTGTAAGCCGAAACAATAATATTATAATTATGCGTCCCGGCATTGCTAAAAGTATATGTAAAAGTATTGGTGTTTAGCTCTTTTAATTCGCCATTAATAAGAACTTTATATGACGTTGCATTGGTTGCGCTTAATATAAAGCTCACAACGCCACTGCCATCTCCATTGGGGTTTGAATTATTGACACCAACTATATTGGTGGTTATTATGAGATTTGTTGGTTGTAATGCGGTTATTTCGTTACCATCGGCATCACTGCCAGCACATGAAAAAAAAACAAATACAATACCGAATATGAGATAGTTAATTTTTTTCACTGGATATGCCTTTTGTTTATTTAAATTCTAAATAATTTAAGTTAAAACCTCCTTTATCAAAAACCACTTTTATTTTATTAGTTCCCTTTTTTAATTCAAGATTATTAAGCCAAATGGTATTATAAACACTATCACTACCTGTTAATGGCAAAGCGATACTTTTTGTTTTTTCTTTTGATGTTTCTACATGTAATCCTCCTTCTGAATTTTCACTGGAATAACGAATGCCGAGATTGTAAAGACCCTCATTTTCAACATTGATGGTGAAATGGAGCCATTCATTATCCATAATATCAAATACTTCATGTTTATTTGTGATTTCATCTTTTGAAAGTCGGATATCAACTCCATCATTTCGCATAGTATTGCCAGAATTCCAACGTACATGTTTACCTGTGCTTACACGGTAATTCACAAAATCGGTGTCAGAATAAGCCTCCCCATTTGTCCCAAGGTCATACTCTGTAGCATATATTATTCCTGGAACAACATGCTTTTTATAAGCCTTAGTTTCTGTAGTTTGCACCTGCCTAAACATAGCATCTATAACATCAGGTTTTACCTTTACATTTTCCATTTTATAATTATCTGCCAATTGCATCAATGCCTTTTTAGCAAAATCTACCGTAGGCTTTTCTCCTCCATTTTTCCAATATTGAAGTAAGGTTTCATATCCAGGGTTTTTGGTAACGGATGTAACGCCAGCAATGTTTTCAACCTTTTTCATGGGCCAAAATGCCCATCCAATATTATTGTTTTCCATTAATGAAATGGCGTCTTTAAACCAAACGTTGGAGTTTTCTCCGCTTTCGCCCAACCAAATAGGCACATTGTATTCTACCCGATAATCCAAAACTTGTTGAATAGATTCTTTGGTATTATAATTCCAGTATTTATGGAAACTAAGAACCATATTATCATCCCAAAGAGGGAAAATGCCATTGTAATTATTACCCCAACAATTTCCTTCTATAATAATAATATGGTTTTTATCAACTTCTCTGATAGCTTCAGTGATATCAATCATTAACTTCCGGAGTGGCGCATTTGAACTTTCATCACAACCATTTTTGT